>CALKNZ010000001.1 GCA_938091995.1 uncultured Luminiphilus sp.
GTGCCGTAACCTCAGCTTCGGGAGTCAGCGCTGTCGTGGGGTTTCCTGCGGTGTCTAGAAGCTCAAGGCTCAGGCCAAAACCGCCAATATTCTCACCGACGGGTTGTATTTCAATATTTTGTGAACGCGAGAAGACCTCACCGGCTGCGTCTGCTTCGGCTGTCGACGGCGAATAGGTGGCGGTGATGATGCCCGCCCCCACATCGGTTTGAGCTTCAACCAAGAAGGTCGCCTGACCACTAGCATCCGTAAGAGCAGAGCCGTTGGAGGGGTCCACAGTGCCAATCGAGCTTTCCAATACAATTATTTCATCCGTTACGGGAGTCTGGGTAACACCGTCAACGTTAAAGAGCGTGACTGTTACGGTTAGGGGAGCGTTACTGGAAAAGCGTTGAGTCGGGGTGCCAGAGAAGTCTGTCGTGACAAGGTCTAGAAGGTATGCTTGTGGCCCCGCAGTCGCTTGAATACTCAACGACACGTCGACAGACTGGGCGGGTTCAGTGTAGGTGGCGGTTAAGGTGCCTGCACCTTCGGTGCCATCAAAAGTGACTTCAAAAACCGCAACACCAGTGGCGTCAGTGAGTGCTGAGCCATTAGCAGGGCTTACGGTGCCCACTGTGGTGCCCAGTTCGACAACGGCATTGGCTATCGGGTCGCCGTTGCTGCTCTTCAGCGTCACCTCAATGGTTAGGGGGTTGCTACCTGAAAGTTGGTTATCGGCTTCGCCTGAAGCGTTAGTCGATGCAATGGAAATAACAGCTGGGTCTGCAGTCGCTTGAATACTCAACGACACGTCGACAGACTGGGCGGCTTCTGTGTAGGTGGCGGTCAAGGTGCCTGCGCCTTCGGTGCCATCAAAAGTAACTTCAAAAACTGCAACACCAGTGGCGTCAGTGAGTGCTGAGCCATTATCAGGGCTTACGGTACCCACTGTGGTGCCCAGTTCGACAACGGCATTGGCTATCGGGTCGCCGTTGCTGCGCTGCAGCGTCACCTCAATAGTTAAAGGGTTGCTACGTGAAAGTTGGTTATCGGCTTCGCCTGCAGCGTTAGTCGCTGCAATGGCAATAACAGCGTCAATATTATTGGCGCCTTCGTTGCCGAGAAAGCCGCCACCGCCTGAGCCGCCACCACCGCCGCAAGCGGCAATAACTAGCCCTGCTGCGATAACACTGATAAACCGGGACGTTGTCCTTAACCACCGATTGAGCATTGCATGTTCTCCCTTCAGAACTAAAGCGTTGGCACTCTTTTCATTTTTTGAACTTTATCACGGTAAGCGCTTGGAAGCAGTTGAGTTTCCAAAGAAAATAGGGTGTTGCATGGAGTTCGTAAATCGCCATTGTGCTGTTTATTTTGATTTAGAACGACTTAAGCCTGCCTAACTAAACCGCTGCTGTTATTCTATCGGCATGACTAATGTTATTCCCACGAATCCACAATTGCCTTCACTGAGTGCAGCCGTGGTCCTTCATCACAGCTCGCTGCACCAACTGCAAGCTATGATGGCGAGTTTGGATAAGGCCGCGGGGTCTGTCGGCGCTCACTTACCGTTGTATTTGATTGATCAAAGTCAGTCAGCCGTTTACTCGGAGGGGGTGCGGGCCATGGTGCATGCAGTGACGCCCTATAGCTCACTGGAGCTTCACTATATTGTCCGGGCAAGCAACGAGGGTTACGGTGCGGGCCACAATACGGTTCTTGATAAGGCGTTAGGAGACTATCACCTAATACTTAATCCCGATGTTGAGCTGTGTGAGAACAGTTTGGTTCACGTTATGCATAACCTACGGGCTCATCCTGAAGTCACCATAATGGCGCCACGGGGTACCAACGAGAAGGGGGAAGAAGAGTATTTGGCCAAGCGCTACCCGAGTGTTTTGGTTCTTCTTCTTAGGGCCTGGGGGCTGCCATCATTAAAACGATTTTTCTCTAACAGATTGGCGTCCTACGAGCTCAGAGACTTGCCAGACGAGGGCGGCTTGCAGGATGTGCCCCTGCTGTCGGGTTGTTGCATGGTTGCTCGATCAGATGCATTTCGGGCCGTAGGCGGTTTCAATGAGCGGTTTTTTATGTATTTTGAAGATTATGACCTGTGCATGCGCCTTGCGAGCAAGGGGCGCGTGGTGAGAGACCCTACTGCACGCATTGTGCATCATGGTGGCGGGGCGGCCCGTAAAGGGCTCCGTCATATCGTCTGGTTTGTGTCTGGGGGAGTCCGCTTCTTTCAAAACTGGGGTTGGCGCTGGGTGTAATGCGCGGGACGTGCCACAATAACCTTATGGATGAAATTGAACACCAAAAGTTATGGGCAACAGAGCAACGGCGGCGCGGCATTTTGGCTTTGCTTGAGGTTCAGCCGCTGTCTGCACGGGCCAATCCGCCCGGTGCTCGTGAAGCTAGGCCACTGAACCCACCGCCCGAAATTCAATTAAGCTCCGATGTCGCGATGGGCAATGACGCAACGGTTTTAGCTACAGAGCAAGCGGAGAGGCCTACGTCAGCGGTACGCCAAACAAGCACTCGCCCATTCACTGCTGCTGCGGACGGTTCGGGAAAGACAGAGACCCAGCCTGACATGACGCCCGGAGCCGCGATAGCGGATGTTGCTGGAGACGAGAATTCTGCAGCCAGCGGTGCGCCCGTGGTGTTTCAGCTGCTCATCGTAGAAGCTGGCGCTTGGTTATGGCTGGAGCAGATTGAAGATAACCTCATCCGGCGAGAGCAATTGCAGTTGGTTGAGGGCATGGCCAGATCTATTTCACAGGGTGGAGCGGTCAACTTGCGCCATCATCAATTTGATTGGCCTTTGGCTAATCATGCCCATCTGCCTAAAGATGCTGAGTCGGCAAAACAAAGCGTCGCGGGTCAGTTACGACGCTTGGCCCGGGAAAGGAAGGCCCTGGGTATGATTCTTATGGGGCCTAGTTGTAGCGAGTGGGTGAGCGTACCGCCAGCCCTCACGCAGCTGAATATTCCGTCCACACTGTCTATGCTGGAGAAGCCCTTGCGCAAGCGAGAGGCGTGGCAGGTCCTCAAGGCCCAAATCCCCCCAGCCTTAAAAGACTGAATGATATAACTGCGCAGGTGCTTTCGTGGGTGCACGGCCGATACAAGTAACATCGAGGCAAATGCTAGAGCCCCTGTATGAACAGGCGACAGGCCCATCACTCAACTTTCTAATGGATTTAATCGGTCGGCCAACGTGCTCGGCTTGGTGTTGGCAAGACCATTCGGAGACGGTCGCTAGCGCCTGGTTTACATCTGTAGGCGATGAAGGTGAACTCATTGATATACGCGTGGCGGAAAACAAGCGCCGTAGGGGTCTAGGTGCGTCGCTACTGCGTTTTGCGCTGGGAGAGCTGACTACTACTGGATTGGCCGTTTGTCGACTTGAGGTTCGCCAGAGTAATCATGCTGCCAGGAGGTTGTACAAAGGCTTAGGCTTTGAGGATACAGGTCAGCGTTCTAATTATTACCGCGTGCAAGAGGGTAGGGAGGATGCCATTCTTATGGCCATAGACCTGAAGGCGATACTTAATTCATGAATATTTTAGAGACTGATCACTGGTGTCTTCTGCTCCCGCCCGAGTGGTCTGCTGATTATGACGACGACGTGGTCAGAATTAGTGATGCGGATGAAGTGGGCGAAATCGAGGTGACCACCCTGTGCAAAGACAGTGGCACGGTCACCTCGTCAGAACTGACAGCGATGGCCGCGGAAGAGTCGCCAGAAGTTCAAAGTTGGCAAGCCAGCGAGATAGGCCAGTTTACGGGTTTTACCGGCAGCTTCCTTGATGAGGACACCCATGTTCAAGAGTGGTATGTCTCGGCTAAATCTGTCCTGCTTTATGTGACCTATGTGTGTGACGCAGAGAATGCTGGCATGGATGACGCGGCCATTATTGAAATTTTGGGAACCTTAGTTGCCGCAGACTAAACCCTAGGAATCAAGTTATTTTCCCTGTAACCCGAACGCGCTTGGTGCCGGCAATAACCGGTTCTCTGTTAGCCTCTGCCCTTCGTGTGGCGGCATTATCCCAGGCGTTTTTACCCGCGATGAGAAAGCCTGTCACGATGAAAGCGCCCGGGGGTAAAACGGCTAGCAGCAGTGCCGGGTAATCCGCCGAGAATACGATGTGCCATTGTCGCGCGGTTTCACCAAAAAGTAGCTGCATATTGGCGAACAGGCCCCCGGTTCCCAGAAGCTCACGAATGGCCCCCAGGACGACTAAGACCGCGCCAAAACCAACACCCATGATAAAGCCATCGTAGATCGAGGGTAATACGGGATTCTTTGCTGCGAAGGCATCGGCCCGTCCGAGAATGATGCAGTTAGTGGTAATCAGTGGCAGGAAAATCCCCAGAATTTGATAGAGCTCATAGGTGTATGCCTGCATGAGCAGCTCAATAGCGGTTACGGCCGCAGCGATGATCATGACAAAAACTGGCAGGCGAATGGTGTCTGAAACAACATTGCGGACCACAGACACACACAAATTAGAACTGATCAGAACAAACAAAGTGGCTGCGGCGAGCCCCATTGCATTGACCACTGAGGCGGAGACCGCTAACAGGGGACAAAGACCTAACAGCTGTACTAGCGCAGGATTATTCTTCCACAGTCCATTGTGGGTTAGCGTGGCATAGGTGGGTGTTGTCATGGGCCAGTTTCCGCAGCAGGGTTGTCGGCTATTTCTACTTCAAAGAGTTGGGCTCGATGCAGCGCTTGGTACTCGAGGGTGCGACGAATAGCGGCAACGACGGCACGCGGCGTCACCGTAGCACCCGTAAATTGGTCAAAGGCGCCACCATCTTTTTTGACGCTCCAATACGGCTGAGAGGGTGATGCCAGCGACCGGCCATCAAAGGACAGCATCCAAGGTGATTTTCTGGTGTCGATGCCGTCTCCTAGCCCTGGTGTTTCTTTGTGTGAAACCACTCGCGCACCTGCAACGCTACCGTCGGCAGTGACTCCAATCAATAATTCTATGTCGCCGCTATAGCCATCTCTGGCCGTAGCCGGAAGTATCACGCCCACCACATCTTCGTTGCGTCGAACGGTATAACCGCTGCGATCCTTCCGCAGGTCCAATAGCGGGGTATTAGCCGGGAGCACGAAACGATCGTCTATCAGGCTGTTGTCATGTGTGTTCTCAGGAAAAATCTCCAGGAGTTGCCGTGCTTCAGCAGCCCGGACGGAGCGCTCGATATCAGCTTTTGTTGAATTCCAGGTCCATGCAATTAGCGCGGCTGCCAAGGCTGCGAAAATTCCAAGAAATAGGGCCGAGCGTGAAATGGCACTGGCGGTTTTCACGCGTCATCCTCCTTGGGCGGCTTATGGCCGTAGGTGATGGGCTGGGTGTACTGATCGATAAATGGCGCCGCAAAATTGAGAATTAAAACAGCAAAAGCTAACGCGTCGGGATAATTCCCCGCGACCCGGATAAGATACAAAAGTATTCCTACCAGAGCGCCGAATATCAGTCGGCCGCGATTTGAAGTCGCCCCACTCACTGGATCCGTAATAATAAAAAATGCCCCAAACATTGTGGCGCCGCTGAGCCAATGAAATAGCGGCGATCCACCGCTCTCAGAGCTGCCGCTGTCGAAGCCGATCGCAGCACAAAGCCCCAGGGTAAAAAGCATGGCAGTGGGGGCATGCCACGTGAAAATACCTCGGTAGATTAGCCAGGCTCCCCCCGCTAAAAAGGCGATATTGACCCACTCCCAACCCACGCCGGCCCATTGGCCAAACTGTGGGGTGTTGTTAAACAGGTCTTCCAGCAATAGCCCTTTGTTTTGGCGCAGTAGGTCAAGAGGCGTCGCCATCGTGACACCATCATAACTGGCTGGGACGAACAGGGCGGTTAGGCTATCGGCGACACCCGGTATCTCGCCTAGGCCACGGGGCGCTTGCCAACTCGACATTTGTAAAGGAAATGAAATTAGCAGCACCACATAACCGACCATGGCGGGGTTGAAGGGGTTATAACCCAGACCACCGAAAACGTGTTTCCCTAAAATAACCGCCGAAACCATACCGGTCGCGATTAACCACCAGGGCGCGTAAGGGGGAAGTGCTATGCAAAGCAGTGTTGAAGTTACGAGTACGCTGTAGTCTTGCAGATAGGGCTTGGGGTTACGATTTCTAAGGCCCAAGGCGCTGTATTCGAGCGCGAGTGCGAGTATGCCGCCAAATAATATATTGATCAGCGTGCCCGGGCCGAAAAACCAAGTTAAAACCATAACGCCGGGGAGCGTAGCTAACAGGACCGCCTGCATCACCTGCGAGGTCGTTAGGGGACTGTGGCCATGGGGAGACGTAATGCGAAGGAAGTTCATAAATCGACCTCCCCATCATTTGTGCTTTCTTTTTTTGCTTTAGCTCGGGCGATAGCTGCGGCGACGGGGTCATCAGCGCCACCTGCAGCGGCCTTTTGTTCGGCGGCGGCGCGGCGGGCGGCGCGCTGTGCTTCTCGCGCAGCAGCCTCTTCTTCGAGGCGTGTTTGACGAGCTTCGAAACGATCTCGTGAACGGTCTGATCTGATTTTCTCAGCCTTCGACTCTCTAATCATGCCTTTGGCAGCACGATAATATTGCACTAAGGGGATATGGCTGGGACAAACCCATGAGCAAGCACCACACTCAATACAGTCGCCTAAATGATGGCGCTCTAGCTGCTCTTGATCTTTAGCTCGGGCATACCAATAAAGCTGCTGGGGTAACAAGGAGGCTGGGCAAGCCTCTGCGCAAAGTCCACAGCGTATACAAGCCTGCGCGTCGGGAGGCGTTGGTAACTCTTGTTCTGTGGGAACAAGTATGCAATTTGTGGTTTTGATAATAGGGACCGCAGCAGATTCCAAAGCAAAGCCCATCATGGGTCCACCGTGGATAAGTCTCCGATTCTGGCTGGGATCAAAGCCGGCTATGGTCAGCAAATACTCAATCGGAGTACCCAATCGGGCACGGTAGTTGCCAGGGCGCATCAGAGCGCGGCCAGTTAAAGTCACAATACGGTCGGTCAAAGGTTTGCCGATACATACCGCGTCGCGGGCTGCTACTGCCGTTCCGGGGTTCTGACAGACAATACCCAGGTCTGCGGGGAGCCCCCCCGCGGGGACTTGCTGGCCAGTCAATATCTCGATCAGCTGTTTCTCCCCTCCGGAGGGATACTTTGTGGGGAAAGTCACGACTTCGCAGCCACCACCAGCAGCCTCCGCTGCTGCTTTCATCGCTGCAAGTGCTGCGGGTTTGTTGTCTTCCACAGCCAGCAATATTTGCTCTACATCTAAAATGTGAGCGAGTATTTGCGCGCCTTCTATAATGCCCTCGGCGTCAACCTGCATAAGTGTGTCATCGGCGGTAATGTAGGGTTCACATTCAGTGCCGTTAATGATGAGTGTTTTTAAGGGGAGGCGTTCTCTTGCCATTAATTTTACGGCCGTTGGAAACCCTGCGCCGCCCATGCCTGCAATACCCGCACCACTGATACGTGAGATCAATGACTCGGGTGTTTCAGCACGCCAATCTTCGCAGCCGGTGCATTCTATCCAGCGATCTTCGCCATCACAGGCGATTTCCAAGCATAAGTTATCCAGTGCCGAGGGGTGAGGTACGGGTCTGGGCTCTATGGCAATTACGGTGCCTGAAGTGGGAGCATGTAGCGCCACACTGACCATGCCGTCGGCTTCAGCTAGGAGCTGGCCTCCCAGCACATAGTCTCCGGGTTTAACACACAAGCTTGAGGGCTTACCAATATGCTGCGACAGCGGCAAAACAAGTGACGGCGGTAAACCTGCGTCTACCACTATGCCCGGGTTAGAGAGGTGTTTTTCCTCTGCCGGGTGGATGCCGCCATGAATGTTAAAAACGGTATTCATGCGGCTTCACGGTCGGTAGCGATGATGTCATTTTTGTTGTGGTTGGGCTCAGGCAATTCCCATCGCCAGTGCTCGATACCGCCCTTTCGAGGCAGCATATCGATGCAGTCTACTGGACAGGGCTCAACGCACAGGTCACAGCCTGTACATTCATCGGCGATCACCGTGTGCATCAGTTTGGCGGCGCCTAAAATGGCATCAACGGGGCAGGCCTGAATGCACTTAGTGCATCCAATACACTCGTCTTCGCGAATATAAGCGACGTTTGGCTCTTTCTCTTCACCGTGTTCAGCATCGAGGGTTTGAGGCTCGATATCCAATAAGTCAGCGAGGGCGTCTATGGTTTCCTGGCCCCCGGGTGGACATTTATTAATGGCGCCACCCTCAGCAATTGCGGTGGCGTAAGGTTTGCAGCCAGGGTGACCACACTGACCGCATTGGGTTTGGGGTAATAGCTGGTTTATTTGATCGACCAGTGGGTTGCCCTCTGTTTTGAAGCGTACCGAGGCATAGCCCAGTACTGCCCCAAACCCTAGCCCCAAACCTAACAGGGCGATCAAGGCGGCGACCAGTGGGTAGCTTTGCAGTAGGGTTAGCACTGTTACACCAACCCCGCAAAACCCATGAAGGCAAGTGAGGCAAGGCCTGCGGTGATCATGCCTATCGCGGCGCCCTGAAAAGGCTCGGGTACGTCAGCGACGGTAAGCCGTTCGCGCATAGCGGCGAACAACACCAGAACCAAAGAAAAGCCAATGGCGGCGCCAAACCCGTAAAATAATGACTGGGTGAAATTGTGGGCTTGATTAATGTTGAGTAATGCGACCCCCAGAACCGCGCAGTTGGTGGTAATCAACGGCAAGTAAACACCCAGAACTCGGTGTAGCAGCGGGCTTGTCTTACGCACGACCATCTCAGTGAACTGAACAACTACTGCGATAACCAAGATAAAGCTGATGGTGCGCAAATAGGTAAGGTCTAGAGGCACCAGCAGCCAGGTGTAGGTGAGGTAACTGCACACAGAGGCTAGGGTCAGCACAAAAGTTGTGGCAGCCGACATCCCCATAGCAGTCTCCAGTTTGTTGGAGACTCCCATGAAAGGGCATAGACCCAAAAACTGGACTAGGACAAAATTATTGACGAGCACTGTCCCCGCTAAGAGCAGTGCGTAATCGGCCAACATGTGGATCTCCCCTAGCCATAGTCGCTGTGTAGCCTACATTCTAGACAAAACCGAGCGCCACGGTAATGGTTTGGTGTTATATGCTTAAGACTTTCCGTCCTCGACCATGGCGCTGACACTTTCGGGATCTACCCGCTGTAGTAGTGGTTTGAAGTCATCTAATTCATGGCCTAACAAAGGGCCGGTTAGCTGATGCCAGTCCAGATCTACCTTGAGAAAGGCTTCAGAGCGCTCTGCCATGACAGGCAACACCGGCTTTAGGTAGGTGATTAATACTCGGAACAGGTTTATGCCCACTGAGCACACGGCCTGAACTTCCGCTTCACTGCCGGCTTCTTTGGCAAGTATCCACGGTTTTTTGTCATCGATGTATTGGTTCGCCTTATCAGCCAAGGATATGATTTCACGCATGGCACGACCGAACTCCCGGCCCTCATAAAGCGCGGCTATATCGTCCCCAGCCGCAATAAAGCTCTGTACTAGAGCCGGTTCAGAGCACTGATCGCTTAGGGTGTTGGCAAATTTTTTGCGCAAAAACCCTGCACATCGGCTGGCGATATTGACCACTTTACCCACTAGATCAGAATTCACGCGCTGCACAAAGTCATCGAGATTCAGGTCAAAGTCATCAACGCTGGCACCTAACTTTGCCGCAAAATAATAACGAAGGTACTCGGGGTCGAGATGCTTCAAATAAGCACTGGCATGTATAAATGTGCCTCGGCTTTTAGACATTTTAGTGCCGTCCACCGTGAGAAACCCGTGGGCATAGATGGCTGTCGGTAGGCGCAGCCCTGCAGCCTCGAGCATTGCCGGCCAAAAAAGTCCGTGGAAGTTAATAATATCTTTCCCAATAAAGTGATACAGCTCAGTGTCATGCCCGGGTTGCCACCATTGGTCAAAGTCCTCGTTTTCTCGTTGGCAGTAGTTAAGGCAGCTGGCGATGTAACCAATGGGTGCATCAAGCCAGACATAAAAATACTTTCCTGGGTGTCCGGGGATTTCAAAACCAAAGTAGGGTGCATCGCGACTGATATCCCAGTCTTGCAATCCTGCCTCTATCCATTCGTTTAACTTGTTTCGAATGGCGGGTTGCAGGCTGCCACTAGCAGTCCAATCAGCGAGGAGCTCTTGAAAATGCGACAGTTGGAAAAAGAGGTGGTCAGACGCTTTCTCGATCGGCGCAGCTCCCGACAGTGCCGAAACGGGGTCAATGAGGTCTGTGGGGCTGTAAGTGGCACCGCAAGCCTCGCAATTGTCTCCGTATTGGTCAGGCGCTTTACAGCGCGGGCAGGTCCCCTTGATGAAGCGATCGGCTAGAAACAGGCCTTTTTCAGGGTCAAAAGCCTGAGTGATTTCGCGAATACCAATGTGTCCCTGAGTGTCTAATCGATTGAAAATCTCGTTGGACCATTGTTGGTTTTCAGGTGAGTGGGTCGAGGCGTAGTTGTCAAAACCAATAAGAAAACCCGTTGAATCCTTTAGATGGTCCTGCCTAACCGCTTCAATATGCTCTTCTGGTGACGTCTGAGACTTCTCTGCAGCCAGCATAATAGCGGTGCCGTGAGCGTCGTCTGCACAAATGTACAAGCAGTGGTTGCCCCTAGACCGCTGAAACCTAACCCAGATATCGGTCTGCACCTGCTCCAGTATGTGCCCAAGATGCAGTGGTGCGTTGGCGTAGGGGAGCGCTGATGTGACGAGTAGTTTCCGCGTTGCAGGGGTCATACGGTGCCAGAGATTTACCAAGAAGTTGCCGAAGTCTACCGGAACGCTGGTCTTGTTTCATGCTGAGTTGCCCCGGTTGGGTATACTGACGCTTTTGTTAAACCAGTCTTAAAGGTGGGCCGCCATAAAAATGCAAACACAACCCAAACATATTGTCGCAATTGCCTCAGGGAAGGGGGGAGTGGGGAAGTCCACTGTCACCATGAATCTCGCCTATGCCCTGCAGCAACAAGGCCTGGCCGTGGGTCTGTTGGACGCGGATATATACGGGCCCAGTCAGCGCCGCATGCTGGGAGTGGATCCTGACATTACGCCTGAGCAGGAGGATGAAAAGTGGCTGCACCCGATATTGGTGGACGGGGTGAAAGCCATGTCCATGGCATTTTTGACCGATGAGACAACGGCTATGGTTTGGCGAGGTCCTATGGCCAGTGGGGCGCTTGTTCAGATGCTTGAGCAAACTTTATGGGGGGAATTGGATATATTGCTGGTAGATATGCCCCCCGGTACTGGAGATATTCAGCTTACCTTGGCTCAGAAAGCAACTCTTGCAGGAGCGGTAATCGTCACCACACCCCAAGACATTGCCCTTATCGATGCCAAAAAAGGTATTGAAATGTTCCGCAAGGTCGATATTCCCGTGCTTGGGATTATTGAAAATATGGCTACCCATGTGTGTACTCAGTGTGGGCATGAAGAGGCTATCTTTGGCAGTGGAGGGGGCGAGCACATGGCCGATCAATACGATGTTCGGGTGTTGGCCAGCCTTCCCTTATCGAAGATTGTTAGGGAAACTGCCGATGCGGGTGTTGCGATGTTAAATAAAGCCCCAGAAGACCCTGCATCTCGAGGCTTCCATGAGGCCGCGTCTGCGTTGTGGCAGAGTCTCTGCGCGGCTAAACCAAATGCTGGGCCTATTATTACGATGGGCGACGATTGAACCTAGAGTTGGAGTACTGACCTTGACGATTAAATCTGACCGCTGGATACGTGAAATGGCTGAGAAAAAAGGCATGATTGAGCCTTTTGAGCCAGGCCAAGTCCGACAAAAAGGTGGGGAAAAGCTTATTTCCTACGGAACCTCGAGCTACGGCTACGATGTGCGCTGCAGTCGTGAATTTAAGGTGTTCACGAACATCAACTCAGCGACTGTAGACCCAAAAAATTTCGACGAGGGCAGCTTTGTCCATGTCGAAAGTGATGTTTGTGTGATTCCGCCAAACTCCTTTGCCCTTGCGGCAACGGTTGAATACTTTCGGATCCCCCGAAATGTTTTGACGGTCTGCCTCGGGAAAAGTACCTATGCGCGCTGTGGCATTATCGTCAATGTGACGCCACTGGAGCCAGAGTGGGAGGGGCACGTCACCCTTGAATTTTCAAACACCACTACATTGCCCGCAAAAATCTACGCCAATGAAGGTGTTGCTCAGATGTTATTTTTTGAATCCGATGAGGTTTGTGAGACCAGCTACGCGGACCGTGGCGGCAAGTATCAGGGCCAGCGAGGAGTTACGCTCCCAAAAGCTTAGCTGTTACTCTACTGAGCCGCGATAGTGACTGACTCTAAAAGAATTTCAATCACTGAGTCATCTTCTTGATGTTGGGTTCGCACCATCATGTAGTCGAGGGAGGGTGCAATCCAGACAGAAGAACGCCGTTTCGCTTCGGCGGATCGCACCTGCTTGTAGTGTAAGGTCAACACATCTCCCATGGGTGTTGTCAGCGTTTCCTCACCGATAAACTTCAGCGTCCGGTCCTTAATCCGAGGGCCATCGACGACCTGAAATTCAAGGGATGCCGGTGGTATTTCAGCGTCTCGTGCAGCCAACTTAAGGTCGAGGCGCAGTTGTTCTTGTTGACTGAGTTGATCGAGGACGGTCTCTGACCACGGGTGTTCTGTCCACTCGTCCTTTTTTAAACTCCTTATTACGCCAGTTTCAGGTAAGAAAATGACTTCACGCCGACGGCGCACCACAGATTTAAGCTGGTATTGGTAATCAATGCCCTGAATCTGCTTGCCAACGAGTTTGAATCGAGCTGATTCCTGAATTTTTGCGAACATCGAGCTACCTTTGCTTGTGAGGCTGTAGCCCTCATCAGTCGCGACGAGTTCGCGTTCAATTTTAAGCTTCATTCCCATGGCTTTGGTTTTATAAACCGCTTTATATGGGGTTAAGGTGATGGGCTCGGAGGCTGAAGAGACAGCCACTGTAGCTGTGCCTGTTAGTAGTGCAACGCCTACAGCTAAAATTTTGATCATCAACTGGGTCGCCAAAGCTTGCCTCCTGGTGGCAGTGTTTCACCGTGCCACAATGCGCTGCGTTCGCCTAGACTCACCTGGCCGGTAAGCACTAGGTTGGCCGCATAGGGATAAAGCCGGTGCTCAAAAGGAAGCACGCGACTTGCAAGGGTAGCTGCGGTGTCGCCATCTTCGATCGATACCGGCGTTTGTAGGATGCCTGGACCTTCGTCGAGATCTGCCGTCACAAAATGAACAGTGGCGCCACCTTCGCGTTCCCCCGCATCTAAAGCGCGTTGATGGGTATTGAGGCCCCGGTATTTTGGTAGCAGTGACGGGTGAATATTGATGAGCTTACCGCGAAAACGATCAACAAAACCGGCGGTCAAAATCCGCATAAATCCGGCCAGAACAATGACATCGGGTTTGAATTCATCAATTTTTTGCGCAAGGACCTGATCAAAGGCTTCCCTAGATGCATACAGCGTGTGGTCAACCACCTCCGTAGTAATTCCTGCATCTTGCGCAATTTTTAGGCCGGCGGCTTCGGGACGATTACTGATAACGACCTCAACCGAACCTTCGAGCTCTCCGCTGTGTTGTGCCCGTAAAAACGCGCCTAGGTTACTGCCCCTTCCCGACAATAATAACGCTAGACGTCCTGATTCCTTTGTCATTCTGAGAACTCGACACCCTTAGTTCCAGCAGCAATATCACCTATTTTCCAGGCGTTAAGCCCGGCGGTGGCTAAGTGATCTAGGGTCGGGCCAGCCTGGTCGGCAGCAACAACAACAACCATACCCACACCGCAGTTAAAGGTCCTTAACATCTCATATTGTTCGACATTACCACCTTGCTGTAGCCACTCGAAGACGGCGGGCGGACGCCAGCTAGTGAGATCGATTTTGGCGGTGCAGCCCTCGGGCAGAACACGCGGCAAATTTTCAGGAAGGCCTCCCCCGGTGATATGAGCCATAGCGTGAATAGGCACGGCTTTTTGCAGGGACAGCAGGGCGCGATTATAAATCGTGGTTGGTGCTAACAAGGCGTCGATTAGGGCTTGCCCATCGGATAAGCGCGTCTCCAGTGAAGCAGATTGCACCTCGATAATTTTACGAATTAAAGAAAAGCCATTCGCATGAGGGCCGCTTGAGGGTAGGGCAATGAGCACATCACCCTCAGCGACCTTTGTGCCATCAATAATGTGTTTCTTTTCCGCTACGCCCACGCAGAACCCTGCGAGGTCATAGTCTTCCCCTTCGTACATGCCAGGCATTTCCGCGGTTTCTCCGCCGACCAATGCGCAGCCCGCGAGCTCACAGCCCTTACCAATGCCCGCTACGACTTCAGTGGCCACGTCGATATTGAGCTTGCCCGTTGCGTAATAGTCCAAAAACAACAGTGGTTCAGCGCCAACAACGGCAATGTCGTTACTGCACATGGCTACAAGGTCGATTCCAATGGTATCGTGGCGACCAGCCATCATGGCGAGTCTGAGTTTGGTGCCAACGCCATCGGTGCCTGAAACTAAAACGGGTTGCTGGTAACCTTGGGGTATCTCTACTAGCGCACCGAAGCCACCAATTCCACCCAGAACTTCGGGTCTACGTGTTGCCGCGGTCACACTTTTGAGCCGATCCACTAACTGATTGCCAGCGTCGATGTCGACCCCGGCGTCACGATAGGAGAGGGCAGGCTTTTTTGGGGTTTCGCTCATGAGTACTAGCGCCATTTGGGTCGTTTGTGGTGGTGACAGGGTACTGGCTGGTCGTTAACTAGGGAAGCAACGCAGAAAGGTTTTCACTGGTAAACTTACGGCATGTTAAAGCTAAATCACAAATTTACAGGCCCAATCGGGCGACTTTTGCTCCTATTGGCCTTCGCAGCCCCAGTGTTTGCCGAGTCGAATTTTTATGCCGCTCGCGTTGAAGTGCCCGATCGCAGTGATGCTGCATTGGCCGCTGGATCTCGCGAAGCCCTCAATCGGGTGCTTGTCAGGGTCTCAGGCAATGAGGAGATCGCGAAAAATCCCTCAGTTGCTGCTGCGTTGCGGGTGGCTCGTGACCGCGTATCGCTCTACAGCTTCGAGCAAGAGCAAGGGCAGGTCTATCTCCAGGCTACCTTCGATGATGTTTTAGTGAAAAGTATATTACGTGAATCAGATGCCACTTTCTGGTCTGAGGATAGGCCTCCAGTGCTACTTTGGCTGGTAGTCGATGAGCCTTACAGCCGTCGTTTTGCGACGGTGAGTCAAGATGGTGAATTGCTGTTGGAGTTATCTGAGGCATTTACCGCAAGGGGCATTGATCTGCGTTTGCCGTTGCTCGACCTAGAGGATGCAGCAAAGCTTTCCCCTGAAATGGTTTGGCAGCGGGTTACCCGCAGAATTCGCTCTGCATCTCAGCGATATGGTACCGAACATATTATGGTGGGGCGTTATGTTCAGTTAACAACGGGCTCGCAACTTGCCGATTGGCTTTATCTGGATAGCGAAGACCAGCGACAAATTCAAATACAGGGCAGTAAAGCGACACCGGTTGTGTTGGCTGGGGTTGACCTGGTGGTAGATGCAATGGCCGATAGATACGCCGTGACCCTTGAGTCAGCTCCGGGACAGAGTTTCATTTCTGTCACGGTCACGGGGGTCGAGAGCTTTACCGATTACCAATCAGTCATGGGTATACTCCGCGAGCTTCCGGTGCTGGATTCTCTGACTATCGATGAGATTTATGGGGACAGGCTTGGGGTTCGAGTGACAGGACTTAGTAACGCCGAGGCTTTAGCACGGGTTCTACCAGGGCGTTCACGACTGGTCGTCTTGGGTGACATAACAACAAACCGCATTGACTTACACTGGGGGCAACCATGAGCTCTAATCCTACTGTTAATCGGTGGCCTTTTGTCGTTGGACTCATCGCGGCAATGGCGGTTTTCATCTGGGCTTTACACCCTATTTTGGCGCCTTTTCTCGTGGGAGCGCTCATCGCTTACTTGGGCGACCCCATGGTTGATGCGCTTGAAGCTCGGGGCTTTGGTCGCTCGTCGGGTGTGATCTTGGTGTTCTTGGTGCTGGTGCTGTTGCTGACCTTAATTCTCTTGGTGGGGGTTCCCCTACTTATTGATCAATTGGATCAAGCGATCAAGAAAGTCCCGATACTGTACCGCTGGGTATCGACCTCACTTTTACCGTCGATACATGAACAAATAAGCGTGAGTCCAGTGCACCTGCCGCCTATTGATTGGGAAGCGGAGTTAGCTGCGCGATGGCAGTCTGTCGGCAAGCTCGTCGCTACCTCGGTAGCCAGCCTTACACGATCGGGATTTGGTGTCATCGCCGCAGTTTTTAATATGACCTTGATACCCGTAGTGGCTTTTTACTTGATGCGCGATTGGGACCGAATGGTGGCTGCCATACTCGACCTTGTACCAATTACATGGCAACAAGATCTGAGTCGGATGGTTTCTGAGGCCAATGATGTGCTTGGTGCTTTTATCCGTGGCCAATTCTTAGTGATGCTCGCTCAGGCTTTCCTCTACAGTGCAGGTTTGTGGTTTATAGGCTTAGACTTTGCGCTAATACTCGGAACGGTAGCGGGCCTAGCCTCCATTATTCCCTACGCCGGCGCGGCGCTGGGCGTAGGCAGTTCACTTATTGTTGCTTGGTTTCAGTCTGGAGGTGATCTGAGTTTTATTGCTGGGGTGGGGCTGGTTTTTGCTGTAGGTCAAACCTTAGAGAGTTTGGTGCTCACGCCTGTGTTAATTGGTGACCGCATCGGCTTGCATCCCGTTATGGTTATTTTCGCACTGCTCGCAGGTGGGCAGTTGGCGGGCTTTACCGGCGTGCTACTGGCACTGCCTGTCGCGGCCGTTGTCTTGGTTTTTTGTCGGCATGCTGTGGGTTACTACCGCAGTACCGAAACCTATCGCAGCTCCTGAATATGAGGCCAGTGTGGTCGACCAGCTACCTTTAAAAATTCCTGTCGATAATGACCTTAGTCTGGATAACTTTCAGCCGCGTCCTGCCCTTCTTGAATTACTTACTGAGGTTGACGCTTTGCTGGGAGGTACAGGGCAATCCCTGTTTCTTTGGGGAGCGACGGGAGCCGGAAAAAGCCATTTGTTACAGGGGATAAGTCGAGCTATGGGTGCTCGAGCCCTATACCTACCTATGAGTGAACTGTACCAATACCCCCCAGAGGCTGTCCTTGAGGGCATTGTCACCTGCGAGGCGGTGCTAGTTGACGACATTCAATTGATTGCTGATAGCGGCGTCTGGCAGGAGGCCTTGTTCCACAACTTTAACCGGTTAAAAGCAGCGGGTATTCCCCAGCTTTACTCTGGGTTAGCGCCCCCCGCACAGATGACAAAGGTTTTGCCCGATCTGCGATCTCGTTGGGGTGAGTTGATAATTTATCACTTGCCAGGGTTTACTGAGGATGAGTTGGGCGCCTTGCTTCAGTTTAGGGCCTCACAGAGAGGTTTAAAGCTGTCTAGCGAAGTGGTGCAGTATATCTTAAGCCGAGCGCCACGAAGTTCCTCGGCATTGATGGCTCTACTTGATGAGCTTGATCACGCGGCTTTGGCCCGGGGCCGCCCAATAACCATTCCTTTACTTGCTGAGCTCAGGGTGTGGTCACCGGATCGGTGACTACAACGGCATACTCATTGGGCCCCAGCTGTAGATAACTTCGTAGCCACCGGACCAGTAGGTATAGGGGTAGGGTGTCTGCAAGGGCAGAGAGTGCTTTAAAAGCATAGTTGCTGCCGACCAGCACGAGCAACGTATTAAACGCCATTTCTCCGCGCCAGTAGACGGCACCGAAAGTCACGGTGACGACCATAATTGAGTCGACCATTTGACTCAGTAATGTGCTGAAGTTGTTGCGTAGCCAAAGGTGTTTGCCTCGGGTAAGCCGTTTCCAAAAATGATATAGCTGAACATCGCAGTATTGGGCGGTGATATAGGCCAGCATCGATGCGAAAACCGCTCCAGAAGTCGTCGCATAAATTAGCTCAAACAAACCAATCTGTCCGGTGACAATCTCTCCATTGGGTAATGCCACGGGCTCAGCTAGCTGTAGGATCTGCCAAGGGGGCATGCTCTCTGGGGGCACAGATGGCGCTAGATCGCCCAAAGTGAGGACCGCGAGGATCAGAAAATTGAGTCCCAAGCCCACGGTAACCAGAAAATTCGCGCGCGCACGACCGTACAGCTCTGACACTAGATCGGTGCAAAGAAATGTTAGCGGGTAGGGCAGTACACCAACGGCTAAAGCCAAAGGTCCCAGCTGTATAAACCTTGTAATACCGACCACGTTGAGAAGCGTCATAGCACCGAGAAACACGGCCGCTAGCACGAGAAAAACCCTTTCGCGCCTTTCCCTGATTAACTCGTCCAACACCGTTAGTGCTCCACTTGCCCCAAGTTGCCGTGTAGGACCGCCCCATTAATGACGGGATTGCTGTGCGCCCAAACAATGAGTCGTGCAATTTCTTCAGGCTCCACCAGGCGACCAAAGCTGTTCATAGCACTGATGGCCTCAATGATTTTTTCGTCTTGGCCAATATGATTACGTAGCATCTCAGTATCGGTAAATCCGGGACAGACGAGAGCAGTATGAATGCCCCTGCCCATGAGGTCTTGGCAGGTGGCTCGCATCATCCCCAGCTGAGCGTGTTTACTCACGACATAGCTAAAAGCACCTTTCACAGCTTTTTCGGACAGTGTTGAACCTACAAATAATACGCTGGATCCAGAGGGCATGAGCGGAAGGAGTTCGCGATTGAGGTTGTTAATTGCCATGGTATTGATTTGAAGAACTTTCGCCAGTGAGGCGTCATCCGTGTCATCTGCGGTGTCTTTAAGCATTAGCGCAGCGTTATGCACCAAGCATACCGAAGCGGGCTGAGTTTCCGTCATTGTCAACGACAAGGAGCGGGCTAACGCTCTAACAGATTCCGGGTCACTTAAGTCACCGCATAAGTCGGTCACACCCGATACAGGACAGGGGCGTCGGGAAATATTGATAACGTGAAAGCCGGCATCGAGAAACAGTCGCGCAGCAGCGGCTCCAATGCCCGAGCTGGCTCCCGTGACAATTGCAGTTCGTGTCATGCTAGTGGCTTCCCTTTACGTTGTACTAACGGTACGCAGGCCCGCATCGGGTGGATGCCAAACCTGTTGATTGGCTTGCTAAGCGCATCGCCAGCCCCCACCATACACTGTCCTTATAAATCTGGCAGTACACGATGGCCCGTTTAACCACACTTTACATTGACAAGGAAGCGCACAAATTTTCGGCGGCGCATTTCACGATTTTTACAGCCACCGAGCGTGAGCGATTACACGGACATAACTATTCTGTGTCAGCGCGCATTGTAGCGCCCATGGGAGCTAATGGCTTTTCCGCCGATTACAACGTTTACAAACGTCGGATCGCTGACCTGTGCAAGCCCCTGGACGAATACATGTTGGTAGCAGGTAACTCGCCTTACCAAAGGATCGAGGAACACAATGACGAATACTGGGTAACCTTTGCGGGTCGAACCTTAAAATTTTTACAAGACGAGACGCACCTTCTTCCGGTAGTCAATGTCACGGTCGAAGAGTTGGCTCATTATTTGTTGGCTCAATTGATAAGTCTTAGTGAAGGCGAGGGTTTGGTCGAGGTTGAATTGGGGGTTTCCTCGGGCCCGGGTCAGACCGGTTCAGCGATTTGGACGGACTCTGCAAAAAATAAATAATATTTTTGTGAACTTTTCTGCGGTTACTGCGGTCTCACCTATAACTGCAGAGATGGCGCCAACCGGGGATGGCGCAAGGGAAACATCCTGCTAACGTCTTTCCTGCCCTGCAGGAGGGCCCCCGACTTGAGTGGCTCCTTTTTTCGCCGGCTAATTGCCGGCGTTTTTTTGTCTGTTCGATCACCTTCCTAGCGTCCAAGCTCGGTGAGTGTTTGATGCAATGATTGGGCGGTTTGGGGGCCCTTTAACGTTGCCATCAGCTCTCCCGCGGGGCTTATGACCAGTGTTGTTGGCAGTACGTTGGGACGGGTGATCCCCAAAGTGGGTGCGGGATCCAGCGGTAGGTTAGCAAAAGCAATGCCCATTTCAGAACGCTGCTTAGCGAGTTCCTCTCCCCTTTTATCGTCATAATTAACGCCCAGAACAGTAATGTCCGTGGCACTGTCGACTCGGTTAAGTTCAGGAATTTCCTCCCGGCAGGGCGTACACCAAAGTGCCCAGTAATTAATGAGGCGCCATTGGCCCGCTGCGGGAAGGGATGGGGGCTCTTGGCTATCGCACCCTGCAACCAGAATAATGATGAGCGCGAGTAGGTGTTTCATGGAATTTCTGGGGCTGCCTTGTTGTCAGCGGGAGTATTAAAAAGCTCTTCTAGGGAGATGCTTAGAATTTCACTCTGAATTAGCCGCTGTTGACTTAGCAATTCGTTCGCGCGAATTTGCCAGGGCTTGCCTGCTGCTATTTTGTTAGGCACCTCAAGCTCTTGATTGATTAACGCTTTGATCTTTATAAAACTGACATTGTGTAGATCACGGCTGAGTAGGTAATGGCCCTGCAGGGTTTGGGTTATGAGATTAGCCGCCATGAGTGAGTCGCGGATATGGCGCCAGCTGTCGCTGTCTAAGCCGTCACCAATGACATCCCGATTTCTTAGAATCTCAAGTTCTCCTAAGGTTTTGCCTTCAAGCTGCGCTCGCCATAGCAGGTAAAGCACATCGAGCGCCTTTAATAGCAGTGGCCGCGCGGCCTGAGCTGCTGTCTGATAAGAGGCCTGACTATGCACCACAATTGCGCCCAGCAAAATAATGGTCCAGGTAATGTAAAGCCAAAGTAGAAATATAGGTACTGCTGCAAAAGCCCCGTAAATCACAGCATAGCTTGAGTTGGTAATTGCGGCGGTGAACAGTGTTTTTGCGACGGTAAAGGTTACGGCAACAAAAAAGCCGCCGATTAGTGCATGCCTAAAGGGAACGGCGCAGTTCGGTACGGCCATATAAAGGGCCGTAATACCCAAAGTGGCTAAACCGAAGGGTAATACGGATAGCAAGGCAGATGAGAGCCCAAGGACATCAATGCCTTCCACGGCGTGCGCTGCCGCAAATAAGTAGGCCTTAGTCCCTAGGGCTAGTCCCAGCAGTATTGGTGCTAAGCTCAGAACGGCCCAGTACAACAGAAGGCTTGAAACTACGCCCCTGTTTTTACGGTTGCGCCAAATATTGTTAAAAGCTTGCTCGACATTACGCAACATGAGTACGGCTGTGGTCGCCAAAATAGCAATACCTACGCCAGTGAGATTTTTTGCCTGCTGGGAAAAACTCGCGAGATAATTGGCGACGTCTTGGGAAGCTTCGGGCAACAGATTGTCGACCAAAAACTGTTGCAATTGGGCTTGTAGGTCGGTGGCGGTGGGAACCGCTGTTGAAATCGCGTAAAGCAGAGTTAGAAGCGGTACCAGAGCAAATAGACTCATATAGACCAGTGCAGCGGCTATTTCAGAGCAGCGGTCGTCTCGATAGCGCTGGAACAAATACCGACAGCGTTCCCTAGCGTTCTGTATTGTGGAGTGCTCTGTCATAATGGGCGCCCGTTTGATGAAGAACAGGTTCTTTAACCCTGCAAAAACCGAATTGTACACCTTAGCAGAATGGTTATTCCGTCAAGTCAGCTAACATCCACCCTTTATGAATACTGTGAACTCTATGCCTTATATTTTGGTGCTTTATTACTCTCGTGGTGGCAAGACTGCTGAAATGGCTTCGCGAATTGCCCGAGGTATCACGCAGGTTTCGGGCTTCGAAGCCCGCCTGCGAACGGTGCCGCCCGTCGTTACTAGCATTGGTGAGCCCGGCCCTGATATTCCCGAGACCGGTCCGCTCTACTGTGAGGAAGATGATTTGCGTCAATGTGCGGGTTTGATTTTGGGGAGTCCTACGCGCTTTGGCAACATGGCGGCTCCGCTCAAGCACTTTATAGACCAGACATCCTCGCTGTGGCTCAGCGGCGCTCTGATTAATAAACCTGCGGCGGTTTTTACCTCGACGTCCAGTTTGCACGGTGGGCAGGAGAGTACTTTGCTTAGCATGCTGCTACCCCTCATGCATCACGGCATGATTCTAACCGGGCTCCCCTACAGTGAGGCGGGACTGCGTCAAACAACGGGGGGCGGTACGCCTTACGGTGCCAGTCATTGGGCGGGAGAAAATAATGATCGACCGCTTGATGAACACGAGGGAGCTTTATGTCAGGCACTGGGTATGCGCGTGGCTACGATAGCCGCAGCGACCGGAGCAAACCTATGACAAAACGAGGTTCTACAACGCGCCAACTTTGGACGGCCCTATGGCTCTGTTGGCTAGCGGTGGTGTTACAACAGATCGTACTCGATGCCCGCTTTGGGGCGCCCATTCAGTTGCTGGTGATACAAGTGCTTCCCTTGGTGGTATTTGTGCCCTGGGTAGCCAAGGATAATTTACACAGCCTCATCTGGTTGACGTTTGTTCTACTGGGTTACTTCGTTTGGGCGGTGCAAACAGCGTTTGCGCGACCCGATGACGGCGTTGCGCTGATCGGCGTATTTTTACAGGTTATCCTGTTTCTATTGGCGGCCCTATATATTCGGTTTCGCGGCCGAGAGCTGAAGTCCCAAGGACAGTCTGAAGCAATGGAGAAAAAATAATGGTGGTTTGGCGTGTAATTCGAGGTTTTTTCAAGGGGCTTTGGCGAGGTCTGTCGCTGTTTAACAAGGCGATCATGACGCTGGTTCCTCTTGCGCTGACGTTATATCTCGTGGTGGTGATTGCCGTGGCGGTTAATCAGGTCGCACCCGAGCCCGTCCCAGAGCGTGCCGCGCTGCTGGTCAACCCCAATGGCGCGCTAGTCGAAAACCCTTCACCACTAGAACCCATCGAGGCATTGATGCAGGATGGCGCGGGTGAAGTGTTAGTTTTTCGTGTCAAAAAGGCCATTAAAGAGGCGGCTGAAGACGATCGAATTACCGCCCTAGTCCTCGATCTTGAAGCGTTAAACGGTCCGTCAATTAGTCACGTACAAGAGTTGCAGTCGGCGATCGAGGCTTTTCAGTCCTCGGGCAAACCGGTGATAGCAATGGGTGACTACTTTTCGCAATCCCAGTATCTACTAGCGTCTCAGGCTGATCACGTTCTACTGCACCCTGAGGGTGGTATTGAGGTTTCAGGCTTTGCGGTGTATCGCAATTATGTCCGTCAACTCCTCGATAATGTTTATCTAACGATGAACGTGTTTCGGGTGGGTGAGAGTAAATCGGCTGTTGAACCTTATCTTCGGGACGACATGTCTAACCTTGAGCGAGAGGTTGTCGGTCAATGGTTAGGGGATGTATGGGGCGCCTATACGGGGTTAGTCGAGGTTCCCAGACAGATGGAGTCTGGCTTTGTTGATAAGTTTATCAATGAATTTCCTGATCGCCTTGAGATAGCTGGGGGTGATGCTGCTGCGCTGATGCTGGAAGCGGGGTTTGTTGATGAACTAGTCACCCACAGTCGAAGGGATGTGATGTTGGCCGATTGGGTGGGTGCGACTGATGAAGATGGCCATTGGATTTCAGTTTCGGTAGATGATTATTTGGCTGCGAAAGAGGCGGAGAATCAAGAGGAGGGGACGAAGCCACACATTGTGGTTATTCCCATTGAGGGCGAGCTGATTCCCGGAGAGAGTGGTCGTGGTTTTGCCGGTTCTGACACTGTTGTGGCACAACTTGAGCGTGCGCTAGAGCAATCTGATGTCAGCGCCGTCGTGCTGCGTATCAACTCTCCCGGTGGCAGTGTTTTTGCCTCCGAAGTCATTCGCCAGAAAATTCTTGAAATAAAAGCGCTTGATCTCCCGGTTGTTGCCTCTATGGGCTCAGTCGCGGCATCAGGTGGTTACTATATAGCCGCTGATGCCGACGAAATTTGGGCGCAGCCCAGTACGATCACAGGCAGTATTGGGGTGTTTGCTGCTTTTCCCACGGTTGAAAAGCTGTATCAATGGGCCGGCGTTACGCCCGACGGCGTCAGTACGTCAAGCCTTGCCACGGCCGCTAGATTGGATACAGGGGTGAGTGATACGGGGCGTCGTATCATCAACAGCATGATAGGAAACGTTTATGATGATTTTGTAACCTTGGTTGCCTCGGGCCGGGGCAAAACCTGGGATGAAATTAATGGGATAGCAGGGGGGCGGGTTTGGAGCGGTGAAGATGCCCTCAAGATCGGATTAGTCGATAGTTTGGGCGGTCTTGAGGCGGCTGTTGATTCGGCGGCGAGTCTCGCAGAGATTGAAGACTTTGATACGCTCTACATTGGCACCCCGATAAGCCCCGAACAGCGATTTTTTGAACAGGTGGGCAGGGAACTCGGTCAGGTAAGTATGCCGGGCGCCTCAATACTTGACCGTCTATCGCAGCAGCTAGCGCCCTACCTCCGTTTGTCAGACAGTTTGCAGGATCCCGCCAATATGTACGTCCGTTGCCTCGAATGCGGCGGGTTCTGATGTTTGAGAAAGTTGACTTAGAGAACAAGACAACACCTGCCCGGTCGGCGGCGACATTGATCGTCACTCGAGATGGCGACGCGGGGCTGGAGGTATTGTTACTGCGAAGAAATCCGGCGCTTAAAGTCATGGCTGGCGCTTGGGTTTTTCCGGGTGGCAAAGTGGATGAAGCTGATCGTGGAGACGATGCCCTTTCTAGAGCTAACAGCGCAGCAATACGGGAGCTGCACGAGGAAACCGGGCTTGAGGTTGGATCTGAGCCCATATTGCACTTTTCACGATGGCTAACCCCTGAAGTCGTGAAGCACCGATTCGATACCTATTTTTTTCTGGCGCCCCAAAGCGGTATGGCGTCAGTGGTGGTTGATGGCAGTGAAATCGTTGAGCACCGATGGGTAAAGCCCGATATCGCCATAGCTGAGCAGGCGGCAGGAGCCTTAAAGGTGCCGCCTCCAACCTTGGTCTCACTAACCGACCTAGCCGAATACGATTGCCTGGCAGATCTTGTGCAGGCCGTTGAGCGTCGACAGCCGCCGTATTTTTTCCCGAGAATTCTCGAGCAAGGAGATGATCATGTCTTTTTGTATCCGGGAGATTCAGGCTATGAAACTTTTGATGCCAGTGATTCCTCGATTCGTCACCGCACAACCATGCATCAAGGGGTGTTCAGTTATCGCCGGGATTTCCCGTGGCCAGATCGTCATTAGCTACTGCCATTGCTCTGCGAAAAGCCCCTTGAATAGTTCCCTGAATATTCCCCTGAATAGCCCCTTGAGATGTAGGGTGATGGAAACGATTGATTGGGATAGACCCGATGGTCGGTAATATCTTGCTGGCGGCTCTAACGCCAATTGGCCCCGGGTAATTTTGCACGGGTTGTGGCTACGTTGGTGTCAAAAATATCAGCTACCGGGCGTTGGTGACCTACTTCCCAGCGTCGAGAGATCATGGTGACGGGAAAGAGAAATACTTCACTAGTGCCATATTGCAGTGCTCGTGTGCGTCCTGCGGTATCGCGGTAAACGATCCAATTCATGTTAAGCTCTGTCGCGAAGAGGTCACCCAGCACTACGCCGAGGGCTTGCAGTTGTAACGTGTCGTCGGGCGCTATTAAACCCAACTCAAGAATACGTTGTAAGGTGGCGAGATCCCGCTCAGGAATACCCGTTAATTGTTGGCCCAGTTGATTGGCTAGGGTTTCAACTTTCGCACGCTGGGCAGCCATAAATTGTTGGTCGATCGGGCTCAATGCTTCAATGCGCCTATCCGCGGTGTTTGGCGAGATAATTGAATTTTGAGCCCAAGTTGGTGTCCCATGGGTGATTGACAAAACTAGCAGTGCCAGAGGCAGCATAAATTGCCTCACTTTAAGTTGTATCAAAACTCTCGAAGTGGATAATTGCGCAACCATGATCAAAGTGAATAACTCGATAATGCCCTCGGATGGATCCTTATGATAACCGGAAGTATCGTTGCGCTGGTAACGCCAATGCTGCCCGATGGTGCAATCGATAAAGAAGGTTTGGCGACCCTGATTGAATATCACATTCAGTCGGGTACTGCTGCTTTGGGTATTGCCGGAACTACCGGGGAAAGCGCGACCCTCACTATGGCCGAGCACGTCGATATTATTCAGTTTGCGGTGGAGCAAGCTGCGGGCAGAATTCCTGTCGTTGCTGGAACTGGCTCTAACTCCACTCATGAAGCTATTGAGTTAACTGTGGCGGCGGCTGCAGCTGGCGCCGAATATTCCCTGCTGGTCACCCCTTACTATAATAAACCTCCTCAGGAGGGGCTTTATCGACACTTTTGTCAGGTCGCTGCTGCCGTCAATATTCCTATTATTCTTTACAACGTGCCATCGAGAACGGGTATCGATCTGAGTAACGATACTGTGCTCCGGCTCAGTGAGGTCGGGAATATAGCGGGTCTAAAAGATGCTACCGGCGATGTTGAGCGAGGTGGTGCTTTAATTGCCAAGCTACCCGATACCTTTGCAGTTTATTCTGGCGATGACGCGACCGCACTTGATTTGATGGGTCGGGGAGGTCGCGGCAATGTTTCCGTGACTGCAAACATTGCGGCGAGCAAAGTCGCCGAAGTTTGTCGTTTGGCCATAGCGGGTGATATTGACGGCGCCCAAAAAATTAACGAAGAACTCAGTGCTCTTAACGAAGCGCTCTTTATTGAGCCAAACCCCATTCCTGTTAAGTGGGCCATGTTAGAGTTGGGAATGATTCAAGAGGGCATTCGATTGCCCTTGGTAGCATTGTCATCGACGTACCAGGACACGGTACTTAAAGCTATGCGACAGGCGGGATTATAACGATGGAAAGGTATGGCTTTTTTCTTGTGCTATCCGCGCTACTGCTTCAAGGCTGTAGCTGGATTTATGGTGAAGACGGCTTGTTTCCTGACAACACAGATCGGTATCAGGATGCCCCCGAGCTAGCGGTTATATCAGTGCCTGCCAAGGCTTCAGACGTAGCCCTAGATCCCACTTATCCGATTCCCGATGTCAAGCAGAGCTTTTTATTAGAAAGCGAGTTTGAAGTACCTAGACCCACTCCTCTGACGGGTTCCAACCAATATGAAACGGTCCGTATTCAGCGTCTAGCTGAGGAAAGCTGGGCGCTTGTCGCGGTTGCTCCGGGGCAGCTTTGGCCGCAAGTGCGCGGATTTCTCACCACATCAGGTATCGCTGTGGCGGCCTCAGACGCTGAATCTGGGCTAATTGATACGCAGTTCGTTACCCTGCAAGATCGGGCCTTGCCTACACGATTTCGCTTTAGAGTCGATACGGGCGTTCAGCGTAATACGTCTGAGTTGCATGTGTTACAGCAGAATCAGTCCGCCAGTGATGGACCCTGGCCATCCGTATCGGATGACCCTGAGCTTGAGTCTGAGATGTTGCGTAACATCGCGCAATTTATCGCTAATAGCGCAGACGCGGCCCCCGTTTCTATGATGGCGGATCGAGCGATGGGTGACGAGGGACGCGTCACAATAGAGGACAGTGAAACACAGACGCGATTAGTACTGCGTTTACCCTTTAATCGCGCCTGGGCTTCTATGAACAAAGCATTACCCGAGGCGGGGTTCGCGATTGACGACAAAGATCGCAGCGAGGGCGTTTTTTACCTCACCTTCGTAGGTCCTCAGGAGGAAGACGAAGGTGGTTGGTTTGACTGGATGTGGGGCGGTGAAGACGCGCATCCCCTCGCCAATCAGAAATTCTTGGTTAAGGTCGCCTCGGTCGAGGAGACGCGCATGGTGATCTCTTTGCTGGGGGAGGGCGGTGGCCCCATCGAGCGGAGAGATCAGCAGGCCCTACTTACCCTGATAAAAGGCACGATTAACTGATGCGATTTGCGTCCCTGGGCAGTGGTAGCCAGGGCAATGCGACCCTTGTAAGTACGGAAGAAACGCTTATCTTGGTTGATTGTGGTTTTCCTCGCCGGGAGACCGAGCGTCGGCTAGCGCGGTTAAATGTAGCAGCCCAAGACATTGACGCGGTTATTGTGACTCACGAGCATGGTGACCACAGTGGAGGTGTTGCGAGCTTTTCCCGACACTATAAAACCCCCGTTTATTTAACTCATGGCACGGCTAGTAGTGGTCGTCTTTCAGGCGCATTTCGGCAAATTCTGATTAACGCTGGAGATGATTTTACAATAGGCTCGGTTCATGTGTTGGCGGTTCCAGTGCCCCACGACGCTCGTGAGCCGGTCCAGTTTAGGTTCGAAGCATCGGGTAAAGCGCTAGGTCTGTTGACTGATTTAGGCAGTATCACACCGCATCTTGTCGCCGCCTTCTCGGGTTGCGATGCACTGTTACTCGAATTTAACCACGACCTCGATTTATTGATGCAAGGTGCCTATCCCGCTGCCCTAAAACAGCGCGTTGCCGGGGACTTTGGCCATTTAAATAACGTTCAGGCTGGGGAGTTGCTCAAACGGCTTGATAATCACCGCCTCAAAGTCCTGGTGGCGGGTCACTTAAGTCTCAAAAACAACAGCAGGCAGCATGCGCTCGCGGCACTCGCTGGCGTGGCGGAGCACCATCAAGCTGAGGTCCATTTGGCTTGTCAGGACTCGGGGTTTGATTGGTTGTCGGTATCGGGCGAGGCAGATGCTCCAACAGCCGATGCCGCAAGCGCTTGATGCTTCCAGCGTCGGTTACTCCATAACCAATCATCGGGGCAGGCGCGGATAGCGGCTTCTGTGAGCTCGACATACCGCTCAAGAATCCAAGACTCCTCTACAGATGCTGAGTCGCGGGTAATCTCAACCACTTCAATTTCAAAATGACCGCGTTTTTTGCGCTGACATCGAGCAAAGGCGACGGGAAACCCCGTCGCTTTTGCCAGGGTTGCTGCGCCCGAGAAAAAAGCCGTTTCTCGATTCAGGAACCTAGTGACATGAACGCGCTCACGCAGTCCGGGAGATTGGTCCGCAAGCATATAAATCAAACGCGGCGTTCGCCGGTGCCGAATAATATTCCGGGCCGTATCACGCATCTCTATGGCTGTAGCACCAAAGCGCCCTCGGGCGCGAAGGCTGAATTCATCAGCAGCGGCACTGTGTAGCCGCTTATAGACAAACGCCATGGGCATATCATAAAGCGCAGCCGCACGGTGCAGCATCCATTCCCAATTTCCTTGATGCGCAAGCATCACTAGCACCGACTGCTGCCCCTGCTGGCTTAATTCGTGTATTAAATCGGGATTGATAACTTCCAGACGTTCTTCAAAGAAAGTCAGTGGTTGACGGGATCCCGCGATGATCTCCACGGCGGTATCACAGAGATTTTGGTAAAAGGTTTTGCGCGTTGTCTTAATGGCAGCGGCCGACATATCAGGGAAAGCCTGAGCAAGATTTTGCTCTACGTCCTTACGTCGATAGCGGAATACATACTGCATCAACCAGGCCGCACCTGAGGACAACATGTAAAGCCATTCCAGCGGTAACCTAGCTAGGCCTTGGTAGAGTACTCTAATCATCTCGATTCTCAGGCGCTGCTAAACAGTGCTGCGGAACTGTGTAAGTAGTGACATAGTCGAGCAAGCCAGATTTAGGGCATTGAAGCTTTGGGTTATGACTAAGATCGAGGTGTTGAAGCTTTCTAAGTTGAGCCAATGGCACGGGGTCGACTATGTCATTGTTATCTAGCCACAGTGACTCGATATCGGAAAGTTGTCCCAACTCAACGAGGTTGCGTATGCGATTATCAGAAAACTTTAGCTGGGTAAGCCCGGCAAACTGACCCAAACCATCCAGAGAGGCGATGCCTGCGTTGCTACAGTTTAAAGTCTTGAGCTGCAGAGGTGCTGAAATGTTGGCATCAGTGATACGTTGTTCGAGACAGCGCTGCAATGCCTCATCAGCGACTTGAAAATCAGTAAACAGCCGGGCCGGTCCGTAAACCTGCCGATCATTCAAGGTAACGTCATAATTTTGGCAAGCTGTGAGTAATAAACAAAGCACGCAAATGCGGTACATAGGCGAATCCTGACTGTGAGCACGTATAATGCCAAGAACACGGGGCCCGAGACACACTTATGGTAGATAAATCTGGTCAATTCCGCCGAAGGCAGGGTGAGCCTGGGTCCTATAAGACCCAAATACTGCGGCAACTGGAACAATCCCTGCGTAAACACTGGCGTCTTGGTCAGAATATGGTGTTGTGTTGGGCTCCAGATCCAAAGGGTTTGCTGACCTTAATGGTGCCACATTATTTTCTGGGCAACCTGACCGCAGGTGGTGGCATCGGTGAGTTGGCCGAGAAAGAGCAGTTTGTCAGTACTGTTATTGGCGGTTCCTGTTTGAAGAGTCATGGGGAAATTTTCAGTATTGCCCAACGACTGGGTGTGTCCACCAGTTTTATAAAGCTTGATGGCGTGCTGGGAGAAGATCCCGAAATGCTGGCCGCCGCTGACGCGATTATTTCAAGTTACGGAATCAGCTACGTCGACTCGCGGGCAGTACTGCTGTTCGATATCGCTGAATTCTCTCTTTACACCCCCTTTGAGCAAGCGAGCCAACTCAATTCCCTCTCTTATTCAATGAACTCGGCTTACAACAAGCTGCAGCGTCAGGGCGTCGATGTGAATTTTGCCAGGACGACAACGGGCGACGGTTATTACGTCTGGAATCGGGATCAGGGCGCTTACCCTGACCTCGATATGCTGTCCTTTTTGCTGCTCATTTTAGTCGATAATGCGGTCGCTCGAGGTCAAGCCTCAGGTAACACGGTTCCTGTTATTCGATCGGCTTTTCATATTGGCAGCCACTATGAGTTGTTTCAGGCAGAGGGGGTGAACCCTTCTGTTTTAAGTTACATCGTGGGGGACGTCACCATTACATTGGCAAGAATGCTCGAATCTGCACGAGCGGGACAAATTATTCTGGGTGATTTTCAAGCGGGTTTACCTGAGCGTGATGGCGTTTTTGGGGCGCAGGAATTTGTCATGCAAGCCATTGCTGAATTGAAGGAACTCGACAAACTTCGTATAGCGGGTCAGTCCTTGGTGGATATCCGCGCTGTGACGCCAAAGCAGGGAGCGCTTCAGACACTGTCGATGGTAGATAAACACGGTATGACACTAGAGGCGGTTAATCTGGAGCTTGAGGTTGCGTTAACCGATGAGAGTTTGAGGTTGGGAGCGAGCTAAAGGTGAGCGCGCCCAAAACAACGCCTGAAAACTGCTCGGTTGTGCCTGCGGTTGCGGGGGCATGGCCTCTCGCACAGCGCCTGGCTGAGCAGTTGAGTTGCCCCGCTGTTCGTAGTGTAGAAGCGGTGAGTTCACCGGTAGCGCTTTTTGTTGATCATGATGATCTGTGGCTGCAACAGCGCGCAATGGAGCAGGCTAGCCCTGTCCGCGTAGATTTTGCCTCGCCGGGTCTTCAGCATCGGCGCCGTGGTGGTCAAAATGAGTTGCTGGGGCGCGCCGTGGGCGTCAAGGCTGGCCAGCGACCTTCCGTCATAGACGCAACTGCGGGGCTAGGTCGAGATGCATATGTATTGGCCGACCTTGGTTGCACTGTAACTTTAATTGAACGATCAGCAGTGCTTGCTTTGATGTTGGAACAAGCGCTGGAAAGGGCGTCGATTAGCGCCATTGCTTCGGTGCGGGCGGCGGCGTCAAGAATGCGGCTGCAATCGCGAGATAGCCGCGACTACGAGACCTCACAAGAGACGGTTATTTACTTGGATCCCATGTTTACAGATCGACGCGGTTCTGCGGCGGTAAAAAAAGATCTCAGTGTGCTACAGGCGCTTCATGGCAACGTCGACAATGAAGATGAGCAGCTTCTTGCTTGGGCTTTGGCGCAACCTGTCCGTCGCGTGGTGGTAAAGCGTCCGTTGAAATCGGCGCCACTCGATAGTCGAAAACCATCACATGTGATTAAAGGAAAAACTGTGCGATTTGATGTGTATGTACTCTAGGAGAATGCGATGTCTGCTTGTCAGGTAACGGGGCACGCGCGAGGAGGTAAGACCGTCCTAAACTGCAGGGTCAACAATACCCTGAGTCAGGGTAGTACCTGCGACCAATTGCGTCAGGTCGAGCCATTGGCGAGCCTTGTTTTGCGCTGTGAGCCAAGCCAGTCGCTGATAGAGGGAAATAGAGACCATGAGATTGAGGCACTGCAAGCTTTTATTGAAGCGCCCTGGATGTTGCTTCAGGCGGTGCTAGGCATGGCTCAGCATGCTGAGTTAAAAGTGGTACTGGAACTGCCATCCCCAACGACGCCATTAACAAAATCTATCAATGCGTTTTGGTCGTCCTGGCTCGAGTCTCGGGATCTGTCCAATAGCGCCAGCCCAAAGGCGGTGGAGCTTCGCTTTCTTAGTGAATCGTGAGTAAGCGCGTCATGATGCCGTAGTAGATGGCCGTTAAGCGCGGAATATCGCTGAGCAATATGTGCTCGTCAATTTGATGGATCGAAGCGTTAATGGGCCCAAGCTCGACAATCTGAGTACCTGTTTGAGCGATAAACCGCCCGTCAGATGTGCCCCCGCCGGTTGATAATTTAGCAGATGTGCCCGTGATCGACTTGATGCTCGCAGTGACTGCTTCTACCAAAGCGCCGGGTTCAGTCAAAAACGGCTCACCGCTCAGGTGCCATTTAATATCAAAGTCAGCAACGTGCGCACCCAGAATTTCTTCACAGCGGCTGCGGATGGTGGTGGCGTCAGTTTCCGTTGAGAAACGCACATTAAACTGTGCAGTTAACGACCCTGGAATAACATTGGTAGCACCTGTGCCCGCTTGAATATTGCCAAATTGTAGGCGGGTTGGCTCAAAGAAGGCGTTGCCCTCGTCCCAGGGTTCTTTTGCGAGAGCGTCCAGGGCCAAAAATGCACCGTGAATGGGGTTTTCTGCAAATTGAGGATAGGCGATATGCCCCTGCTTACCGCGGATGGTAATTACCCCGTTAATCGAACCCCGTCTTCCGTTTTTAATGATGTCACCAAGAGACTCCGAGCTTGAGGGCTCACCGACCACACACCAGTCAACCTGCTCCCCTCTAGCGATCAACGCCTCAACAACCTTAACGGTTCCGTCTCTTGCCGGTCCTTCCTCATCAGCGGTAATTAAAAAACCCAGCCGTCCCCTATGGTTTGGGTGCTGTTGGGCGAAGGCCTCAGCCGCAACGGTCATAGCCGCAAGGCTTGCTTTCATATCGGCGGCTCCACGTCCATAGAGCACGCCATCGCGATCAGTCGCTGTAAAAGGCGGGGTCGACCAACCCGACTCGGGTCCTGTTGGAACAACATCAGTGTGACCAGCGAAGACCAGCGTGCCGTCCCCCTGTCCCCGGGTAGCCCAGAAATTATCGACCTCCCCAAATCGCATAGGTTCGCAGACAAAACCAGCAGCCGTCAGCCGCTGCATCATTATTTTCTGGCAATCGGCATCGTTGGGCGTGACAGAAGGGCGCTCGATGAGTTGTCGGGTTAAAGCAACTGCGGCCTCCCCGTATTCAGTTGTTGGCATGAAGGCTCTCATTAAGCTCGATAGCCGAGCGGTTAGTCAGGCACTCTACCGTTCCAGAGGTGCTGTTACGTCGAAATAAAAGGTCAGATTTTCCTGCAAGATCCCGCGCTGACACCGTCTCTACCGGTTTGCGTGCGCCATCTAACAGCGTGACTTTGGTTCCCGCCGTGATGAAGAGGCCGGCTTCAATGGTACAGCGGTCACCTAAAGGAATGCCCAGCCCGGCGTTGGCGCCAATCAAACATTCGCGCCCGACCGAGATGACAATATTGCCACCGCCAGAAAGGGTACCCATGGTAGAGCAGCCTCCGCCAAGATCAGAACCCGCTCCTACCCAGACACCTGCCGAAATTCGGCCCTCGATCATCCCGGGTCCTTCTGTTCCCCCATTGAAATTGATGAAACCTTCGTGCATGACCGTTGTGCCTTCACCTAAATAAGCGCCCAGACGTACCCTAGCCGTATGAGCAATACGCACACCCGTGGGGACGACATAGTTGGTCATTTTGGGGAACTTATCGACGCTTGCGACTTCGAGAACCGAGCCTCGCAGCCGCGCATCAAGTTGTCGCTGGGGCAGATCAGTCAAACAGACAGCGCCCTGATCGGTCCAGGCGACATTGGGTAGCAGTCCAAAAAGACCGTCTAAGTCTGTCCCGTGGGGTTTGACCTGCCGGTGTGATAGCAAATGTAACTTTAAATAGGCATCTGCTACGGTTGCTGGTGCTGCATTATCGAGGAGTGTGGTCGCGACAACCCGACCTGCTGAGGACCGGAGTTGGTCGGCAAGTCTCGCCTGTTCATCGGCGCCAATAGCCGTAAACCCGCGACAAAGTTCGGCGAGTTGGTCGTCATCGAGTGGCCCGGATACGTCCTTAATTAAGGCGGCAAGATCGCCGTCGATGTTACTCAGTGGTGCCGGGTAAAAGACGTCTAAAGTCTCGTCCGCCGTATTCTGGGTGGCAACACCCAATCCAAATCCATGGACAGCGCTCATGGTTGTCTCCTGTATGTGTTTAAAAATTCACTTTCCAAAGCGAGCGGCATAATCGGTGGCATTAAAACCCACAGCCGTTTCGCCGTTATGTTCGAGAACCGGCCGTTTAATAAGGGTTGGATGTTTTAACAAAATTGACTCCACATTGCCGTTTTCAGCCTCCCCCCGCTCTTGCTCTGACAGATTTTTCCAAGTGGTGCTGCGTTTATTGAGTAGCGTTTTTTCGCCTACAGCAGCGACCCATTGGCTTAGCTGTGTTTGTGACAGCGCAGTCTTTCTAAAATCTACAAATAGGTACTCTAGGCCTTCGGATTCAAACCAACGTCGAGCTTTCTTAATGGAATCGCAATTGGGTATACCGTAAATCACAGGGGTCATGGGGGTTCCTTGAATAATCAATTAGGACCAAGACGCTACAAGCGTATCAGAATCAGGGCTTACTAATCTTTTTCGGGTGCTTTCGAAGCGGGTAGCAGGTCGTGCAAATTTCGCAGACGCGCCCGTCACAGCCTCTTGCGGTGCAGTATTCCCGGCCATAAAAAATAATTTGCAGGTGGAGGTCGTTCCAGCGTGATTTTTGAAAAAGGCGCTTGAGATCCCGCTCGGTTTCCACCACATTTTTGCCTCGGGTCAAACCCCAACGCTGGGCGAGACGGTGAATATGTGTGTCGACCGGAAAGGCTGGATGACCAAAAGCCTGTGCCATAACCACGCCTGCAGTCTTGTGCCCAACGCCGGGCAAGGCCTCTAATTCCGCAAACGATCGCGGGACCTGAGATTCGTGCCGAGTTATTAAGAGCTGGCTTAGGCCTTTGATCGCTTTGGATTTTTGTGGAGAGAGGCCACAGGGCCGAATAATACTGCGAATATGCTCTACGGACAGATCTGCCATAGATTCAGGGGTGTCGGCCGCTGCAAATAACGCTGGGGTCACTTGATTGACCCGTTCATCAGTGCACTGGGCGCTGAGCAGGACTGACACCAAAAGTGTAAACGGATCTTTATGATCCAGCGGCACAGGAGGATCTGGATACAGGTCGCCCAACCGCGCGTCGATAAAGGCAACACGTTCGTCTTTCATTAAATTTCGAGGTGAACCGGTTGTTGCAGCCATCTTTTTACCAGCCCTGCTCAAGTGTTTGCACTATCCGTTGTGCAGCTTCAACGCATGTTGCTTGTTCTGCGACCAGTGCCATGCGTATACGATTTGCTCCCGGATTTTCGCCATCGACCCATCGCCCTAGAAATTGTCCGGGAAGCACTGAAACATTGCAGCGCCTCAATAATTCAGCAGCAAATTCTAAATCGTCAGTGGGCGTGCTTGGCCAGAGATAAAAGCCCGCGTCGGGAGTCGTGACGTCGAGTTGTTGAGCTAATAGGGGCACCACGGCTTCAAATTTGGCGCGGTACAGGGCTCGATTGGCTACGACGTGGGTTTCATCACTCCATGCAACGGTGCTTGCAACCTGATGATGCGGTGGCATAGCACAGCCGTGATAGGTTCGGTAGCGCGTGAACTTTTGGATAATATCGGCGTCTCCAGCGACGAAACCTGACCGAAGCCCAGCCAGGTTGGAGCGCTTCGATAAGCTGTGAAAGCAGACGCATTTAGCGAAATCGGCATGCCCCATATTGGCTGCTGCAGATAAAAGCCCGGCAGGGGGATTTTTCTCGTCAGGGTAAATTTCGCTGTAGCATTCATCGCTGACAATGACGAAATCATGCTCTTGAGCCAGAGCAATGAGGGTCCCTAAAGCCTCTTCTGACATCACAGCACCCGATGGGTTGCCGGGATTGCAGAGGTACAGAACTTCGAGTCGCTCCCAGTCATCAGCAGCCACCTGGGAAAAATCCGGTTTAAATTCACCGTGAGCATGGGCTGGAACAAAGGTAGGTTCGGTGCCTGCAAGCAGTGCTGCGCCCTCATAAATTTGGTAAAACGGGTTGGGGCTCATTACCCGTCCGGGTGCCCCGGGCGTGACTAAGGTCTGAGCAATCGCAAACAAAGCTTCTCGAGTGCCGTTCACAGGTAGCACCTGTCGGTCGGCATCAACATGTGGCAACTTAAACCGGTGTTCTAGCCACCGGGCAATGGTGGTTCTAAGTGTCGGTGACCCTGTGGTCGATGGGTAACGACTAATTTCGGGCAATGCCTGCATGAGTGCCTCTATAACTGCGCCCGGCGGGGCGTGCTGAGGCTCACCAATGGTCAGTGCTATTGGGGGGAAGTCTGCTGCAGTTATGCCATCAAATAATTGACTTAAGCGTTGAAACGGATAGGGCTGTAATGCTTCTAGGCCAGGGTTCATAGTTGGCTTGGCAGTTCGGCATCCAGAGCGCGCTTGATGGCATCCTCTAGACGATTTAAGGCGTTTTCATCACCGATGCTGTTGCCATCGGTGCTGGTGACAAAAAACACATCCTCCACGCGCTCACCCAGGGTCTGAATTTTTGCAGCTTGAAGGGATACATTTTGGTCTATGAACACTGCTCCAATATTGGCGAGAAGCCCCGGGCGGTCGGGCGTTGCGACTTCCAGTACGGTCCAGCCTCGTCGTTCATCTTGGTGCACTGAAGTTTCAGTGGGTATGACGAATGACTTTTGACGACGGGGTGTGTGTCGACTGACAGTTCGTATCTCTTTTCGTATCAGGGCTTCAGACAGTTTGTCGCGAATGCCCGATAAAGTGTGGTGATCCCCGGGGACTGGATTGCCATCGGCCTTGAGCACATAAAATGTATCTAAAGTCGCGCCATCACCCCCCGAGTAAATCCTAGCGTCGTTGACACTAAGGTCTAAAAATTCCAGCTGGGAGCAGATGCGGGCGAAGAGATCAGGGCTGTCGGGTGCATGAACAAAAATTTGGGTGGCGTTAGCCACGGTCGAGTCGCCGCTTTGCCTAACGAGCACCAGGGCTTGTTCCAAATTGCTGTGGTCGGCGATGGACTCGGTATGCCAGGCGATATCATCCGGGCGCTCTCTCAGAAAATAATCATCGCCTCGAAGCGCCCAAATAGCCTCGATATCGGCCTTGATGAATCCTCTGTCCTCCAGCAATTCTAGGGCTGCCTGTCGCGTAGTATCGACCACGCTTTGGCGATCTACTGGGTTTTCAAGGCCGCGGGTTAGCGCTCGGCGCGTCTCCGTGTAGGTCTGACGCAAGAGCGTGCTGCGCCAAGCATTCCAGAGCTCGGGATTGGTGCCGTGAATATCGGCTACCGTTAGGGTATACAAATAATCCAGCCGCTCTTGCGTGGCCACGTGGTGGGCAAAGCGAGCTATTTCATCTGGATCGGAAATATCTTTCCGCTGGGAAAACGAGCTCATCAGCAGATGGTTTCGGACCAGCCACACGACCAAGTCCGTATCGGTTTTGTTCAGGTCGTGTCGTTCGCAAAATCCTTGTGCATCCACAGCACCCAGCTCGGAGTGGTCTCCCCCTCGACCTTTGCCAATATCGTGATAAAGAGCTGCAATGTAGAGCAACTCGGGGGCTCTAAGTCGCTGAGCGATGCGTGTTGAAACCGGGAATTTATCGGTGTAGTCGGCTCGCATGAAACGCCGCGTGTTGGCCAAAACTTCGAGTGTATGAGCCTCAACGGTATAGGCATGAAATAGGTCAAATTGCATTTGCCCTACAATACGTCCAAATTCTGGTAGATACCGGCCCAGCAAGCCATGTCTTGCCATGCGACGAAGCTGTAAGGTGACGCCGTGGGGAGACCGAATAAGTTCCATAAATAGCGCTTGATTGACAGGGTCGGCTCTAAATGGCGGATCGATAAGATCGTGAGCGGCTCTCAGTAAACGCCAGGTTCCTGGCGCAATGCCACTGATGTCTGAATTGTTGGCAAGTATGACGAAAACCCGCAGTAAATTTGACGGTTCTCTAATGAAAATGTCGTCTTGTCTGGCGGAAAGTAACCCGCCAATGACCTCAAAGTCATCGCTAAGGAGCCGCGCTTTTTCTCGGTCATCGTTGTGTAAAATTTGTCGATCGAAGGCCTGCAATACCAATTCACGAAGCTGCGCTAGAGCCTGCGCCCAGCGATAATAAACCTGCATAAATTGTTCGACGGCAAGCTTTTCACCGTCGACCATTTCCCACAGTTGGGAGAGCTTTTGCTGTTGCTCAAAAAGAAGTCGGTCTTCCTCGCGATCGTTAAGCATATGTAGGGCAAACCGAACCTGACCTATAAAGTTTTGACCGGCTTCTAGCATCCGTTGTTCATCGGTATTGAGAAAATCAGCTTCATTAAGCTCTTTTAAAGGGACATCGTAATGACGCTTGGCAATCCAGCCAATGACCTGAATATCTCGTAGGCCCCCGGGCCCATTTTTAACATGGGGTTCTAAATTACTTTCAGTGTTACCGAAGTGGTCGTGGCGAGACTCAGTTTCCTCAAGCTTCGCCGTGTAAAACGCTTTACTGTCCCACATTCGCTCCGGATCAATACGGCCTTTGAGTTGTGCAAACAGATCGTTGCTTCCCGCAACGCAGCGTGCTTCTAGCATCGAGGTAAAAATCGTGAGGTCCTCTCGCGCAAGGGCTTCACATTCCTCGAGAGTCCGAACACTCGACCCAACTTTGAGACCGATATCCCAAAGGTTTCTGAGCAGCTCTGAGATTTGAGCTGCGGTATCTTCCTCAGGCGGATGTGTGACCAAAATGAGCAGGTCAATATCGGAGTGGGGATACAATTCACCGCGACCATACCCACCCACTGCGGCAAGGGCTAAATCTGGGCGTTGGTTCAGATGAATACCCCAAAGATGCGTCAGCACGTTGTCGACCGCATTGGAGCGTGCGGACAGAAGTGGCCAGACCGGACTTGTGGGATGAAAGTTCCCCGCGATTTCTTCAGTGACCTGCGCGAGGTACCTCTGACAATCTTGAACAGGTTGGTCTGAATGGCTAATCGGGTTGGCCATGGATTGCATTCTCTAAATCTAACTCAACAGGGTAGGACTTCGGGGGTTCTCTGAGTAAACACCTCACAGCCATTGGCAGTGACTGCTAGGGTATGCTCCCATTGCGCGGAAAGCCGTCCATCTCGAGTGGTTACGGTCCAGCCATCCTTGGTATTGAGTTTGGTATGACGCTTGCCGGCATTGATCATGGGTTCAATGGTAAAAGTCATGCCCTCCGTGAGGACTTCGCCTAAGCCGGGAGAGCCGTAGTGGAGTATTTGAGGCTCTTCATGGAAAATTTTGCCGATACCATGCCCGCAGTATTCTCGAACGACTGAATAATAGTTTTCCTCGGCATATTGCTGGATCACATGACCAATATCGCCCAGCGTCGTACCCGGGCGGACAATCGCCAAAGCCTTATAAAGGCATTCTTGGGTGATGCGCATGAGCCGCTCTGCGTGGGGTGCTACGTCTCCCACCCCAACCATGATGCTGGTATCGCCATGCCACCCGTCTTTAATCACGGTGACGTCGATGTTAATGATGTCGCCGTTACGCAGTTTTTTGCTGTCAGAGGGGATGCCGTGACAGATAACATCGTTGACCGACGTGCAAATGGACTTTGGAAACCCGTGATAGTTTAAAGGAGCCGGGATGGCCTGCTGAACGTTGACGATGTAATCGTGACAAATACGATCTAGCTCCCCAGTGGTCATACCCACTTTGACTAGGGGTTCTATCATCTCCAGAACTTCGGCAGCTAGGCGGCCTGCAACGCGCATGCCTTGGAGCTCTTCGGGTGTTTTGGGCGTAACGGCCATGCTGTTCCACGTCTTGGATTGGGTATCTTTGGTATTGTAACGAAAGCACAGCCGAATGTCCTTTTTCCTTCTCCAAATGTTAGATTTGTGGTATAACGCGCGCCTCGCTGGAATGAGTCTGGCGGGGCGGGGGCATGAGTCCACGCTTTAATGACGAAGTCACACCTCAAAAAATCTAGGCCGGGTGCCGTTATTCGGTTGGACCTAGTAGATGTGTGGTGATTTAAACCCAAACCTCAGGAAGGTATTTATGGCACAGATAAGCATGCGCGATCTGCTTCAGGCAGGCGCTCACTTCGGGCACCAGACCCGATTCTGGAATCCCAAAATGGATCAATACATCTTTGGGGCTCGCAACAAAATTCACATTATTAACCTCGAGCACACAGTGCCCGCCTTCAATGAGGCCTTAAAGCAAGTTCAGCGTCTTGCCAGCAACAAAAGCAACATTATGTTTGTAGGCACCAAACGAGCGGCTGGAAAGGTGATTCAAGAGGAAGCCGCACGTTGTGGCATGCCCTACGTAAGCCATCGCTGGCTGGGTGGTATGCTTACTAACTATAAAACAGTGCGCTCTTCAATCAAGCGGCTTCGGGAGCTTGAGGGTCAAGAAGCCGACGGTACGTTTGACAAGTTGACTAAGAAAGAAGCGCTGATGCGCACGCGTTCAAAAGATAAACTGGAGCGTTCGGTAGGCGGTATCAAAGAAATGACGGGTTTGCCCGACGTCCTGTTTGTTATTGACGTCGATCACGAACGTATTGCCATTACTGAAGCCAACAAATTGGGTATCCCTGTCATTGGTATTGTCGATACGAATAGCGATCCCGATGGTGTGGACTACGTGATTCCTGGCAACGACGATGCCATTCGAGCGATTAGGCTCTACGTGAAAGCCGTCGCCGATGCGGTTTTAGAGGGCAAGGCCGAGCGAGGTGTGGCGCCTGTCGCTGATGAGCTTGTTGAGGTGGAAGAGACTCCAACAGATGCGACCGCTGCGGTAGAAGCTGACGCCTAAGATGATGCCGCGCTTCGCGCGGCTTTTTTTTAACCGGTGGGGCTAACGCCCTGCAACTCACTTTTAGAGACGCACTTTCGGCTATGACTGCGGAAGGTGCATTATGAGGAAGGAAACATGTCAGCAGCATTGGTGAAGGAGCTACGAGAGCGTACAGGACTGGGGCTCCTTGAGTGCAAAAGAGCGTTGAAGGAAGCCGATAACGACATTGACGCGGCGATAGAAGCCTTGCGCAAGTCCAGTGGCATGAAAGCGGCCAAAAAAGCGGGCCGTATTGCAGCGGATGGTGTTGTAACAACACGCATTGCAGAAGATGGTAGTTACGGTGTTTTGGTTGAAGTTAACAGTGAAACTGATTTTGTCGCTCGAGATGAAAATTTCTTGGGCTTTGTTGGTTCGGTAGCCGATGCGCTGTATGAAAGCCGCTCTGCTGACGTTGAGGCGCTTAAGACAGGCGCCCTTGAACAGGATCGCGAAGCGTTGGTGCAAAAAATTGGTGAGAATATTGGTGTTCGTAGAGCCTCGCTTGTGACCGCTGAAAACGGTGTGGTGGGTAGCTATGTCCACGGTAATAATCGCATCGCGGTGTTGGTTGAGCTGCGTGGTGGTGATCAAGACCTTGCCCGAGACGTGGCCATGCATGTTGCTGCGGTTAATCCACAGGTTGTGTCCCCTGCTGATATGCCCGAAGCACTTTTGGAAAAGGAACGCGACATTTTTACCGCTCAGGCACAAGAGTCGGGCAAGCCCGCGGAAATTATTGAAAAGATGATCGGCGGACGTATTAAAAAGTACCTAGCTGAAAACAGCTTATCGGAGCAGGCTTTTGTTAAGGATCCTGATGTAACCGTTGGGCAGCTTGTTAAGGCGGCGAATGCTGAGGTGATTTCCTTCTCTCGTTTCGAGGTGGGCGAGGGCATCGAGGTGGAGAAGGTTGACTTTGCTGACGAGGTGGCCGCTCAGCTCAAGGGGTGAATTTGAAGCGGTCTTGGCGGTGACGAGGCCGCTGTAACCCGGGCAATAGATTTTTTGTTGGTCATAAGTCGCTTAGTGAGCATTGGTCAGGAACTTATGGCCTGACTTGGGACTCAAGTGTCCGGTAGGATAGGAACGTCTTGAGATAGGAGAAGGCCTGTGGCGAGCGAAAAAATATATAAGCGTATCCTCCTCAAGCTCAGTGGTGAGGCCCTTACCGGTGACGAAGCCTTTGGTATAGATCCCAAAATTTTAGATCAGCTCGCCCTTGAGGTGGGTCAATTGGTTGGTATTGGCGTACAAGTAGGCCTTGTTGTTGGCGGGGGCAATCTTTTTCGCGGCAAAGCGCTGCAAGAAGCTGGCCTCGACCGAGTGACTGGTGATCATATGGGGATGCTGGCCACCGTCATGAACGCTCTGGCACTCCGCGATGCCCTAGAACGTTCCAATATTGCGACTCAGGTGATGTCGGCCATCCCTATGAGTGGTGTGGTCGATCATTATGACCGGCGAAAAGCCATCCGAGCATTATCTAATGGTGATGTCGTCATTTTCACCGCTGGGACAGGTAACCCATTCTTTACTACCGATTCGGCGGCCTGTTTGCGCGGCATTGAAATTAACGCCAACCTTGTCTTGAAAGCGACGAAAGTTGACGGTGTTTACAGCGCGGATCCTATGAAAGATGCGTCAGCGGAGCGTTATGATCAGCTGACCTTTGATCAGGTCTTGGATCGTAAGCTCGAGGTCATGGATCTGACAGCAATCTGCTTGTGCCGTGATCATAATTTACCCGTTCGTGTCTTCGATATGGCACAGCGTGGTGCGCTGCTCAGCATTGTGCGCGGTGGCTCAGAGGGTACTTTGATTAGTTGATGAGTGGTCTTGGTTAGCAGACCGTTGCGATACAGGGAATAAAATCATGATTGACGATATTCGCATTGAGACTGAAGAACGAATGGTGAAAGCCTTGGATGCTTTGGGGCACCACTTCAATAAGATTCGGACCGGGCGGGCCCATCCCAGCCTGCTTGACGGCATCAAAGCAGAATATTATGGGGCACTCACGCCCTTAAACCAGTTGGCAAATATCACCGTTGAGGACGCCCGTACGTTGGCCGTTAGCGCTTTTGATAAAAGCATGACACCCACGATTGAAAAGGCGATCTTGAAATCCGATTTGGGTTTGAACCCCGCGACTGCCGGGGATGTGATGCGCATTCCTATGCCCATGTTGACGGAGGAAACCCGGCGTGGGTTTATTAAACAGGCCAGGGCTGAGGCGGAGTCTGGCCGGGTTTCGATACGCAGTGCTCGGCGTGACGCAAACGGCATGCTCAAGGAATTGCTCAAGGATAAAGAGATTTCAGAAGATGACGAGCGTCGTGCTCAGGAGGTCATCCAGAAGTTGACGGACAGTTTTGTCGCCAAAGTCGAGGACGCTTTGGCTGCGAAAGAAACTGATCTGATGGAAATTTGAGCGCGGTTTTTGCTTAGACGATGAATAAGCCCTTCCCATCTAATCTTATTAAGTGGCGGCCAGATCCCAGGCATATTGCCATTATCATGGACGGTAACGGTCGCTGGGCGAGTCGGCGGGGACTTCCTGTTCCTGCGGGACACCGCGCAGGGGTTGAGGCAGTGCGAGCGGCACTGAAAACATGCAAGCAAAAAGGCATAGAAGTACTCACGCTCTTTGCTTTTAGCAGTGAGAACTGGGGCCGGCCTGAGACTGAGGTTCGAGCACTTATGGCGCTTCTCTGTCATTACTTGCGGAAAGAGGTTGAGCAGCTTCAACGTGACAACGTTCGCCTGCGCTTTATCGGGCGACGAGATCGTTTAAGCTGTCGTCTGCAGCGGCTGATAGGCCGTAGTGAAGACATAACCGCAGCTAATACCGGTGCCACGTTAGTGCTAGCCGTCGATTATGGCGGTCAGTGGGATGTTCTAGATGCTGTAAAGGCGCTAGCTGGTGAGGTGGCTAAGGGCACCTTATCGGCTGAGGATATTGATTCAAGCCGTTTTGAGCAGGCGCTCTCTCTGGGTGATTTGCCCCCCCCCGATCTGTGTATCCGCACGGGCGGTGATGCGCGTATTTCTAATTTTATGCTTTGGCAGCTGGCATATACCGAGTTTTATTTTGCGGAGGCACTTTGGCCTGATTTCGATGAGGCCGCCTTAACACGCGCCATTGAGGACTTTCAGGGTCGTGAACGTCGCTTTGGATTGCGCCGCAGTGAAGAGATCTTCGAACAACCACTGGATCCTAACGGGAGCGCCTGATAGTGCTGCGCCAGAGAGTAATCACAGGCGTGATTTTGGCAGGGGCTTTTTTGGCGGCTGTTCTTTTCTTGCCCCTTGAAGTTGTGGCCGTAATTTTTGGAGCGGTTTCTGCCGCCGGTGCGTGGGAGTGGAGCGGCCTGTCCGGTATGAAAACCGCGGTAGGCCGTGCCCTTTACACTTTGCTCTACATGGTTTTTTTGATGACGCTTTGGTTCGTGTTTGCCCCAGGCGAGTCTCCGTCTCCCGATGTATTTCAGCCGTGGCTTGGTATTGCCTGCTTCTTTTGGTCTGTTGTCATGCTCATGGTTGAGAGCTATCCAGGCACTGCATGGGTTTGGCGCACACAGATCAGTCGCGCATTCGCCGGCTTATTCATCCTGGCGACCACATGGTTGTCGACTATTTTTTTGCTCACCCTATCCAGCGGTACCTGGCTGCTTGTTTTGCTGGTGCTGGCGGTGGCTGTGGCCGATATTGCCGCTTACTTTGCCGGTCGTCGCTGGGGACGTCATAAACTGGCTGTCAGAGTAAGCCCTGGAAAAACCTGGGAAGGCTTTTGGGGAGGCGTTACCTCGGTCGTGGCACTATCCCTAATCATCGCTTACGTTTTACCCAACCATATGGCACATCTGTCGGTGATCACTTTGGTGCTCATGGGTCTTGCAGTTGCGGGTGCATCCGTACTGGGTGACCTCACCGTTAGTATGGTGAAGCGCGAAACTGGCGTTAAGGATTCAGGCAAGCTGCTTCCCGGTCATGGTGGCCTTTTGGATAGGATAGATGGCTTGTGCGCTGCGGCGCCTGTTTTTGCGTTGGGTTTACTCCTTGCGGGCTACTGAGGTGAAACAGGTCGTTGTATTAGGGGCCACGGGATCGATAGGTTTGAGCACCCTTGATGTACTCAACCGTCATACAGATCGCTTCAACCTTCACACCATTACGGCTAACCGCTCTGTCGAAAAAATGCTGGAACTGGTGCTGGCTTATGAGCCCCAGCAAGCGATCATGGCATGCCCTGATGCTGCAGAGGAGTTAGCGTCTCGACTGCCGGTTGAGTCCCCTACGCGGGTGCTGGGTGGCGAGCAGGCCCTGATTGATGCGGCTTCAGCCAGTGACGTCGATGTGGTCATGGCTGCCATTGTTGGCTTTGCTGGCCTGCGACCCACATTGGCCGCTGCAGAACACGGCAAGCGGCTCCTTCTGGCTAACAAAGAAGCCTTGGTTAGTGCGGGTGGTGTTTTTATGGAAGCCGCGCGTGCCGGTGGTGCTACGTTGCTGCCAATCGATAGCGAGCATAATGCGATGTTTCAATGTATCCCGGCGAATAGCCGGGGTCGTCCCTACACTGCGGGGGTGGAGAAGATTTTACTCACCGCTTCAGGAGGGCCTTTTCGAGGGCGCAGCCGCAGTGAGTTGGCGGGCGTAACACCGGAGCAAGCCTGTGCGCATCCTAACTGGTCTATGGGTCGCAAAATATCGGTGGACTCAGCAACACTGCTAAACAAGGGGCTAGAACTGGCAGAGGCGTGCTGGTTGTTTGATTGCACGCCGGATGATATTGATGTGGTGGTTCATCCCCAGAGTATTATCCATTCATTGGTCCGCTACGACGATGGTTCTGTGCTTGCACAGCTGGGAAACCCTGATATGCGCACGCCAATCGCCTATGGCTTATCCTGGCCTGAGCGTATCGATGCCGGTGTTTCTCCCTTAGATTTGATCAGCTTGGCTCAACTCGACTTTGAAGCTCCTGATTTGGATGCCTTTCCCTGCCTTCGATTGGCACAAGAAGCGATAACCCAGCCCGGCGGTATGTGCGTCCTTAATGCCGCCAATGAGATCGCGGTTGCCGCATTTTTGGAGGGCCAGTTGACATTTACAGGTATTGATAAGGTGATAGCACATACCCTTGAGAAGGTCCCCAGCGTCGAGCCGGAAAATCTAGAGGGGGTTGAGGCCCTCGATGGTCGCGCAAGGGTCTGTGCTCAAGAGCGTGTTGAACAGCTAGAACGCGACACGGGAGGTGTCTGAAGTTATGGATTTGCTGTGGACAATCCTGATGGCGCTGATAACGCTGGGTATTTTGGTCGCTTTTCATGAATACGGCCATTTTTGGGTCGCTAGGCGTTGCGGTGTCAAGGTACTGCGGTTTTCTGTGGGCTTCGGTACGCCAGTGTGGCGGACACAGGATGCTCAGGGTACTGAGTTCACCGTCGCAGCTATTCCTTTGGGCGGGTATGTCAAAATGCTCGACGAGCGCGAGGGCGAGGTTGATGCGAGTGAATTGCACCGGGCCTTTAACCGACAGTCTGTCTGGGCGCGCATTGCAATTGTTAGTGCAGGACCTTTGGCCAATTTTCTGCTGGCGATTTTTGTTTTCTGGATACTATTCCTTGGCGGTGAGAAAGGCATGGTGCCCATTGTCGATAGCATTGAACCTGATTCGCCGGCTTACTTTGCCGGCATCGAAGTGGGTCAAGAAATCACCAGTATTGATGGCAGGGCCACGCCTACGATTAACGCACTGAGTTTTCGATTACTGGAGCGTCTGGGCGACTCCGGATTTATTGAGGTTGGAGCTCGCTATTCGGGCTCAGAGGTTCAGTACAGTTCAAATGCACCGATTAATCGTTGGCTTGCAGGCGTTGAGGCCCCTAATCCTATTGCCGGGCTGGGTGTTGGTCTGGCTTTCCCCACGGTCCTACCTATTGTTGAAAGCACCCTCGAAGAGTCTCCCGCCCAGACTGCCGGATTCCTGCCAGGGGATCGTATTATTTCTGCCGACAAAACCCCTATGCCGACGTGGTCAGACTGGGTGGATTACGTCCGTGCCAGGCCCGGGCAGTCCATCGCCGTGGTCGTTGAGCGAGATAGACTGGAGATGGCGCTTACCCTAACCCCGGTTAAAAAGCTGTTGAATGGCGAGACTATTGGCAGCGTTGGCATGGCTGTCCGTACGCCGGAGATTCCTCCAGAGAGCCTGCGAGTGTTCGATAGAGGTCCTATTGATGCGCTGTTTGCGGCACTGCAACGAACTTATGATCTGATCGCGTTTACATTTGAGTCGATTTTAAAGATGCTTCAGGGTCTCATTTCAACGGCAAATTTATCCGGTCCTATTACGATCGCGCAGGTTGCCGCATCGTCAGCAGAGTCAGGTTGGCAGTCTTGGTTGGGTTTTCTGGCGTTGTTGAGCATTTCTTTGGGCGCGCTGAACTTATTGCCCATACCGATTCTTGACGGTGGTCATTTGTTGTTTTACACCATAGAAGCCCTTACCGGACGTGCTGTTCCTGAGCGCATTCAAGGATGGGGATATCAAATGGGATTAATAATGGTGATGAGTCTCATGGCCTTTGCCCTGTATAATGACTTCAGTCGGCTTTAAATGGGTTGTATTGTCGGTTGTGCGGTGTGCTTAAGGGTTTGCGCATCGAGTCGGCTTTGTTACCGATCGCACTTATTAGGCGCGACGGTTTTGTGGGAGAGAGCATCTTTTGATGTGTTTCGCTAAAAGTAAAAATAAAACAGAACGCTTTATTCCAGCGCTATTAATAGCGCTGCTCAGTATGCTGCCTATAACTTCACAGGCGCAGGCTGAGGCTTTCAGTATCAGCGATATTCGCGTCGAGGGATTACAGCGAATTTCTCCTGGAAGCGTTTTCGCGGCCCTACCTGTTGGCGTTGGCGATGTGGCAGATACCTATGCAATCAGAGCATCGGCTAAGAATTTGTTTGCGACGGGCAATTTTGATGATATTTCCATCGGCCGCGATGGTTCCGTTTTGGTGGTTACCGTTGCCGAGCGCCCCAGCATTAGCGAGATCACGATTGATGGTAATAAGGCCATCGAAACCGAGGCATTACTCGACGGCTTAAAAGGAGCGGGACTGTCTGTTGGTAATGTATTTCAGCGCTCAACATTAGAAGGGATGCAGCTGGAACTGCAGCGGCAGTATGTTCTTCAGGGCCGCTACGATGCCAGAATCGAGGCCGAGGTTATCCCCGAGCCAAGAAATCGTGTGTCGATTGCTATCGATGTTAATGAGGGAACGGTTGCGACCATTAAACACATCAATGTCGTTGGCAACACCGTTTACGACGATGAGCAACTTCGAGATCTTTTTGAGCTAAAGACAACCGGTTGGCTTTCTTTCTTCACCAGCGACGATAAATACTCAAAAGAAAAACTGACTTCCGATTTTGAAGCCCTTAGTTCTTATTATCTTGATCGTGGCTATCTTGAGTTCAATATTGATTCCACCCAGATTGCGATCTCTCCAGGTATGGAAGCGGTCTACATTACCGCTAACGTTACCGAAGGCGATAAATTTACGGTTAGTGAAGTCGGGCTTTCGGGCGACCTGGTTCTCCCCGAAGACGACCTCAAGCGCTTTTTGCTCGTGCAACCGGGTCAGGTTTACTCGCAAACGTTAATCACGACGACGGAAGAGTATCTAACCCGTCGTCTTGGTAATGAGGGGTACAACTTCGCGACGGTCACGGGTATTCCCGAGGTAGAGGAAGACAGCAAGGTCAAGATCAAGTTTTTTGTTGACCCGGGTAAAAGAACCTACGTTCGACGCATTGATTTTAGCGGCAACCTCGACACCTCTGATGATGTGCTTCGCAGAGAGATGCGTCAGATGGAGTCAGCGCCAGCCTCGGCATCAGCCATTGAGCAGGGCCGAATTCGTTTGCAGCGCTTGGGATTCTTCAAAACGGTGGAGGCCGAAACTGAAGAGGTGCCCGGATATGATGACCTTATTGATGTGGAATACACGGTAACTGAGCAATCTTTCGGCTCTATTGGTGGCAGCATTGGTTACGCACAGGATGCCGGACTGATATTGGGCCTAAACTTACAGCAGAATAATTTTCTAGGCACTGGACGCCGGGTGGGTGTGAACCTTAACTCTTCGCGGTACCAAGATGTGATCAGTTTAAATTATACCAATCCTTACTTCACTGAGGACGGCGTGAGCCGGGGCTTCAGTGTCTTTTATCGGAAGACGGATCTCTCCGAGATTAACGTGGCCAGCTATACCACTGATACGGTGGGCGCCAATATGAACTTTGGATACCCGATCAGTGAGACACAGCGGTTGGGCTTTTCATTTGGCGTGACGGATACCAAAATCACAGCGGGGCAGTACGCAGTGCAGGAGATAAAATCCAGCCCGCGTTTGGAGCCGCAAGTCGAAAACTGGTATGAAAGTACGCTGCAGGCCGATGGCACTTACGCCGCGGCAGAAGTTCTACGCCCCATTTCAGAGTTGCCGATTACTGCCTTAACCCTCCCGGGTCAGCTGGGATTTCTAGATCTCAATGGTGATGAGTATCTGAACTTCAGCGTGACTGGATCATGGTTGCAGTCGACTCTGAACCGCGGACAGTTGGCCAACCGAGGGGTGTCTCAGTCTGTGGCTCTTGAGGTTGCCGTACCCCTGTCAGATTTAGAGTTCTATAAGCTCACTTATCGCGGTGAAATTTATCTGCCGGTTTATCAGGAGTTTGTGCTTCATTTGCGTGGTGAACTAGGTTACGGCGGCGGTTATGGCGATACGAGTGAGCTACCGTTCTACGAACATTTCTTCGCTGGGGGCTTTGGTTCGGTTCGCGGATTTGAGGCCAATACGCTGGGTCCACGCAGTACGCCACCGCTGATATATAACTCCAACAGTCCAATTACCCAGATTGATGAAAACGGTAATCCCACTCAGGTAGGTGGCCCATCGGGACGAGGTTTTGGCTACGTCGTCGATCCTCGGACGGGTAAACTCATCGTACAGCCGATTTCTACAAGGCCCGATCCATTCGGTGGTAATGTGCTCGCTGAGGGCAGTGCGGAACTTTTATTCCCTATGCCATTCATCAAGGACCGAAGCTCACTTCGTTCAGCTTTCTTCTTCGACGTGGGCAACGTATTTAACACTAACTGTCGCGGCAATCAGATTAACTGTTTTGATGTCGATGCCGGTGAGCTGCGTTATTCTGTGGGTATCGGTGTGACTTGGCTGTCGGGCTTCGGTCCGCTCACATTTAGCTTGGCTAAGCCACTGAATGCCAGCGAGATCGATGAACGTGAAGTGTTCCAGTTTACTCTGGGTAGAAGTTTCTAATTAAAAAAACTCTGTTAAGGGAGGTTGTTGTGAAACCATTCAATAAATTCTTAGTGTCTGCGGCACTTTTGGTGCTACCTACGCTAGCGATGGCTCAAGGTAAAATTGCAGTCGTTAATCTTGAGGAAGCGATTCTTCAAACTGATCTGGCACAACAGCGCTTGACTGAGTTTGAAAAGAATGAAGATTTTACCAGTGATAAAAATGAATTTGAGAACCTGCGTGAAGAACTCGATAAGCTCGTGCAGGACTTTCAACGTGATCAAGCCGCAATGAGCGAAGATCAGATGGTCGCTGCCCGACAAAAGATCTCGAGTAAGAATTCCGACCTGGAATACGTTGCTAAAAAGCTGCAGACCCTGCAACAACAGAACGCACAGCGGGTATTTCAAGAGCTCGCACCGAAAGCTCGCGAAGTTCTTCGGGATATTATTACCACCGAGCAAATCGGCTTGCTACTGCAACAGCAGGGTGTTATCCATGCTGACCTTGGGTACAGCATTACCGCTAAGGTCACGGATAAGCTAAATCAGTTGCCTGCTGACGAGTGAAGTTAACTTCCTTTGTTGAAGCTGGGTGACATTGCGAATCGGTTGAATCTTGAACTCCTCGGGGATCCCGATATTGAGCTCGAGGGTATCGCGCCTCTGACGACTGCTGGGGCCAGCGAGCTAAGCTTCGTGGCTAAACAGATGCATTTATCAGAGGTGACTAACACGAAGGCGGGGGCGCTCATTTTGCGCCCCGAATGGGCCGAAAACTGGTCGGGCGCGAGTCTTCTTAGTGATGACCCTTACCTCAGCTTTGCCCGCGTTACCCATTTATTTGACGACAGGCCGACGGCGCTTTCCGGCGTTCATGAGAGTGCGGTTATTCACGAGACGGTAGTTCTGGGTGCCGACGTCACCGTGGCTGCCAACGTGGTTTTAGAACGGGGTGTCGTTGTTGGCGATGGCGCGAACATCGGCGCCGGAGTCTATGTAGGGCACGACAGTCGAATTGGTAGCCACACACGGCTCTACCCCAATGTTGTTTTGTATCACCGCGTTGCGGTGGGCGATCAGTGCATTATTCATGGCAACACGACAATCGGTGCCGATGGATTTGGGTTCGCCCCTTCTGCGGATGGCTGGGTAAAGATCTTGCAGCTAGGGGGTGTTCTCATTGGTAACCACGTAGAGATCGGGGCCGGTTGTACGATTGACCGAGGTGCCCTTGAGGATACGGTGATCGAGGACAACGCTATTTTAGATGATCAGGTGCACATAGGGCATAACGTGCGGGTAGGAGAGAGGACGGGTTTTGCCGCCTGCAGCGGTGTTGGGGGCAGCACTGTCATTGGTAGTGACTGTACTTTTGCCGGCATGGTGGGTATTGGTGATCACCTGACAATTGCTGACAACGTCCACGTTAATGGCCAGGGTCGGGTGAGTAAGTCCTTAGCAGAGCCGGGGCTCTATGCATCGGGAACGCCTATTCAGCCCTATCGTGACTGGAGTAAAAACGCCGTAAGGTTTGAGCAGCTGGCAACCCTTGCTCGTCGTCTATCGGCATTGGAAAAACAGTTGGCTCAGGTTAACGCGCTCGAGGAGAAAGAGGGATGATTATGGATATCGCTGATATTAGGGAACATCTCCCTCATCGCTATCCATTTTTGCTGGTCGACAGAGTCGTAGGACTCGAGCTTGGTGAGTCAATACACGCCTACAAAAACTTGAGTATCAACGAGCCTTATTTTGATGGCCATTTCCCTGAGCAGCCAGTATTTCCAGGCGTATTGCTGGTTGAGGCAATGGCGCAAGCGGCGGGAATTTTAGGCTTTAAAACGATGGGTAAAACTCCCAAAGATGGTTCGCTTTACTACTTGGTAGGGGTCGACCAACTGCGCTTCAAACGTCCCTGTGTTCCAGGAGACCGTGTAGATCTGTATGCCAAAATTGTTAGCGAGCGAAGAGGTATCTGGAAGTTTGATGTGCGTTCTGAAGTCGAAGGCGCCATTTGCGCCTCAGCAACCATTTTGTGTGCAGACCGCTAGCTTGTGATTCACCCAACGGCCATTATTGATTCACAAGCCGAAATTTCGGATGCGGCGACCATTGGTCCTTATGTGGTGATTGGCCCTGATGTCACAATAGGTCCGGACACCATAATAGAGCCCCATGTCGTTATTCGTGGGCCGACAACGATTGGCGCCAGAAATCATATCTACCAGTTCAGTACCATTGGCGAAGCCACGCCAGACCTTAAATACCGCGATGAGCCAACAGAGCTCATTATTGGTAATGACAATGTTATTCGCGAGAATGTCACCATACATCGAGGTACTGTTCAGGATCGTGGCGTTACCGAATTGGGGGATCACAACCTGATTATGGCCTACGTTCATGTTGGCCACGATAGTGTGGTTGGCAACAATACGATCCTTGTCAACAACACAGCGCTCGCGGGGCATGTTGTGGTAGGCGATTGGGCTATTCTCAGTGGCTATACGCTAGTGCATCAGTTTTGCAAAATTGGCGCCCACAGCTTTAGTGGCATGGGTACCGCCATCGGTAAAGACGTTCCTGCATTCGTGACAGTCGCCGGTAGCCCGGCAGAGGCGAAGACCATTAACTCTGAGGGCTTACGCAGGCGCGGTTTCAGTAGCCATACGCTGGCGGAGCTGCGACGCGCCTATAAAATCATCTATCGCCAAGGGCTAACACTTGATAACGCTGTGCAGCGCTTGGAAGGTATGGTCAAAGAAACTCCAGAGTTACAGATGCTTGTCGACAGCCTGATCAACTCAGAGCGTGGCATCGTCCGCTGACTGGAATTGAGGATGTTATGCGTCTCGGTGTTCTAGCGGGTGAGGCTTCTGGAGATATCTTGGGAGCGTCGGTGGCAGGGGAGCTCCGGCTTCGCCATGGAGATTTAGAGCTGCAAGGTATTGGTGGTGCTGGATTAGCCAAGCAAGGGCTAGTCTCGCTGCACCCAATGGATCGCCTATCTGTTTTCGGCATCGTCGATCCGCTAAAACGTCTCCCTGAATTACTGACGGTCAGACGTCAGGCCTTGCAGCAGCAGTTAAGCTGGCGCCCCGACTGTTTTCTTGGAATCGATAGTCCTGATTTTAACCTTACGCTTGAGGCACAGCTCCGGGCCAAGGGTCTGACAACAGCGCATTTGGTCAGTCCTTCTGTGTGGGCTTGGCGCCCGGGCCGCGTGCGTAAAATTGCCACCGCGGTTGATCTCATGCTTTGTCTACTGCCCTTCGAAACGCGTTTTTATGAGGAGGCGGGGGTCCCTGCGGTTTGCGTCGGTCATCCACTCATTGAGGAATTGGCCGGGCTTCCTAGTCAAGAGGTACTGCGGGAAAGGTTTGGCTTGCAAGGCGATGCAAAGGTTCTGGCAGTGTTACCCGGTAGCCGTGCTGGGGAGGTGGCATCGCTGATGGCTGTCTATGGTCAAACCATGGTCCGCTTGGCCGCACAGCATCCTAAGCTTCAGTTTCTTATACCAGCGGCAAATGATGATCGCAGAGGGCAAATTGAAGCGGTGCTAGCGCCCCTGGACATTCCTGCGACTGTTATTTCCGGTCAAGGTCGAGAGGCCATGCGGGCAAGCGACGCTGTATTACTGGCATCAGGCACGGCCACTCTCGAGGCTATGCTGCTGAGAAGACCTATGGTTGTAGCCTACCGCATGCCCTGGTTATCTTGGCAAATTCTGTCGCGCATGGCGATCACTCGATTTGTCGGGCTGCCCAATGTCCTCGCAGAGCGGGAAGTGGTGCCAGAGCTACTTCAAGAGGCTGCAAATCCCGAGCAATTGGTGAGGCAGATCGAGTACGTTTTGGAACGGGGTCTTGAGCAGCAGGTTCCCGTCTTTGATGAATTGGCTGAGCAGATTGGTGGTGGTTTTGCCGCACGGACTGCTGATGCGCTCGATAGCCTTGTGGCATCAAAGCGTGCCTGACCGTAATTACCCCTATCAACTTATTGCTGGGGTCGATGAGGTCGGTAGAGGCCCCTTGGCTGGAGATGTCGTGGCAGCGGCGGTTATTTTTGGTGATGATGTGCCTGAAGGAGTGACCGATTCAAAAAAGTTGACGGCACAGCGTCGAGAGCGAATAGCAATGGCCATAAAGTCCAGTGCCCGCGCATGGTGTGTTGCGAGGGCATCAGTTGCAGAAATCGATACGCTTAATATTTTGCAGGCATCACTGCTGGCCATGCACCGCGCCGTAGACGGCCTGTCATTGGCTCCTGAATTAGTGTTGGTCGACGGTAATCGTCTGCCTGCGTGGAATTATAATGCAAGGCCGATCATTGGCGGTGACGCGCTTGAAGTGAGTATTGGTGCCGCCTCGATCCTAGCCAAGGTTCAGCGGGATGCTGAGATGGTTGCTTTGGATGCTGAATATCCGGGGTATGGATTTGCACGCCATAAGGGTTATCCCACTCGTGAGCATTTGGCCGCGTTGGCCAGCCTAGGAGTGACGCCGTGGCACCGAAAGAGCTTTGCGCCCGTAAAACGCTTGCTTAAATAGGGCGGTGTCCTTTAGCGTCTACCTATGAAGCAATTTGTACACTTACGTTTGCATACCGAATTCTCACTCGTCGATGGGCTGGTTAGAATTCCGAAACTGATGGGCGAGGTTGCAGCCCAAGGAATGCCAGCGGTTGCGGTGACAGATGCCACCAATTTTTACGGATTAATTAAGGCTTACAAAGCGGCCCAGCGGGCGGGGTTAAAGCTGATTGTTGGCGTAGATTTGTGGGTCGAGGATCCTGATGATCGCGATCGCCCCAAACCCCTCTCACTATTAGCGATGAATGAGCAGGGCTATCAGAACCTGACATTGTTGATTTCAAAAGCTTGGCGTGAGGGGCAGTATCACGGCTCTCCTCGTATCGAACGAAATTGGCTGGACGCCCATGCTGAGGGTGTTCTTGCAATGTCTGCAGGTTGCCAGGGAGAGTTTGGCCAGTTACTCATTAATGGCCACGAGGAAGAAGCCCGAGCTTCGCTGCGACGATGGATGACAACATTCCCGGGGCGATTTTATATCGAACTGCATCGAACTGACCGTCTTGGCGAGGAAGATTATCTGCATGCGGCGGTTGAGCTGGCAGCAGAAATGGACTGTCCCGTCGTCGCCACCAACGATGTGCGGTTTTTGACGACGGGTGAATTTGAAGCGCATGAGGCCAGAGTATGCATAGGTTATGGTCGCACACTTGATGACCCACGCAGGCCCAGAGAGTACTCCGAAAAACAGTATTTGCGCTCCCCTGAAGAGATGGCTGAGCTTTTCAGTGATCTTCCCGAGGCTCTCGCCAATACCGTTGAAATCGCCCGGCGCTGTTCCGTTACTATCCCCTTGGGTGAGCCCAGCTTACCTAATTTTCCCGTGCCTGATGGCACCACCATCGAAGACTTTTTGAGTCAGCTTTCCCATGAGGGCCTTAGCCGTCGTCTCGAGCAATTGCAACTGACTGATCCCGATACGCTCACTGAGTATCGCGAGCGCCTTGATTTCGAGTTGGGTGTAATCAACGAAATGGGTTTCCCGGGCTATTTTCTGGTCGTTATGGATTTCATCCGGTGGGGTAAGCAGCAGGGTATTCCTGTGGGTCCTGGCCGTGGTTCGGGAGCAGGCTCTCTGGTTGCCTATGTCCTCGAAATTACAGATCTTGATCCACTCGCCTACGATTTACTGTTTGAGCGGTTCTTGAATCCCCAGCGTGTCTCGATGCCCGATTTTGACGTTGATTTCTGTATGGATCGTCGCGATGAGGTCATCGAGTATGTGGCTGATACCTACGGCAGAGAGGCGGTTTCTCAGATCATAACCTTCGGTACCATGGCCGCTAAGGCGGTGGTTAGAGATGTGGCTAGGGTTCAGGATAAGCCGTATGGGCTTGCTGATAAAATGTCTAAGCTCATTCCTTTTGAAGTGGGCATAACCTTAGAAAAAGCGCTTGAACAGGAAGAGGCTTTAGTTCAGCTGCTCAAGGATGACAGCTCGGCTCAGGAAATTTGGGATATGGCGGTCCAGTTGGAGGGCGTAACCCGCAACGTCGGAAAGCATGCGGGTGGCGTCGTGATTGCGCCCTCTTGTTTAACCGACTTTTCACCGCTGTATTGCGATGAAGAGGGCGGTGGTCTTGTCACTCAATATGACAAGAATGATGTTGAGGAAGCCGGCCTTGTGAAGTTCGATTTTCTGGGCCTTCGTACTCTAACGATCATCGATTGGGCGGTCGCCATGATCAACAAAGCCCGGAGCGACGATGACGGTGAAAATCTCGATATCACTGAAATACCCCTTGATGATGCCAAAGTCTTCACCTTGCTGAAATCCGCTGAGACGACGGCGGTTTTTCAACTTGAGTCCCGGGGCATGAAAGATTTAATCAAGCGTCTTCAGCCTGATTCCTTTGAGGACATCATCGCGCTGGTGGCTCTGTTCAGACCTGGTCCTCTGCAGTCGGGTATGGTCGATAATTTCATTAACCGCAAGCATGGCCGTGAGGCGTTGGCATATCCAGATGCGTCTTATCAGCACCCCTCTTTGCAGCCTATTTTAGAACCTACCTACGGCATTATTCTGTATCAGGAACAGGTGATGCAGATCGCCCAAGAGCTGGCCGGTTACACCCTTGGTGGGGCCGATCTTCTTCGGCGTGCTATGGGTAAGAAAAAGCCTGAGGAGATGGCTAAGCAACGGTCGGTCTTTGAGCAAGGGGCCAGTGAAAAGGGCATTGATCCCGACTTGGCCATGAAGATATTCGATTTGGTGGAAAAATTTGCGGGCTATGGCTTCAACAAATCACACTCTGCTGCTTATGCGCTGGTCTCTTACCAAACCGCGTGGTTAAAAACACATTTTCCAGCGGAGTTCATGGCGGCAGTCATGAGCTCGGAACTCGATAATACCGATAAGCTTTTAACGCTGAGAGACGAGTGTAAATCGATGGGAGTCCCCTTGCGCTTGCCCGCGGTAAACGAGGGGACTTACCTATTTACCGTTAATACCGATAATGAAATCGTTTACGGTTTGGGTGCAATAAAAGGGCTGGGGGAGGGGCCTGTCGAAAATCTACTGGCCGCTCGTAGTGCTGATGGTACCTTTAAAGACCTGTTCGATCTGTGCTCGCGCACAGACCCGCGAAAAGTTAATCGACGCGCCCTAGAAGCCCTGATTAAAAGTGGTGCTCTTGATAGCTTCGGTGTTGAGCGATGGATTCAACTTGCAGCCCTTGACGATGCACTGCGTGCTGCTGAGCAAACGATGGCCAATGACGAAGCGGGTATGACCGATCTTTTTGGAGATGTGGCGCCCACGGCAGACGGCGATCCCTACGCAGAGCATCGCAGTGTTCGCCCCTGGACATTAAAAGAAATTCTCAACGGCGAGAAAGACAGTGTGGGTAGTTTCCTCAGCGGCCATCCGATCCAAGAGTACGAAGCCGAAGTTCGCAAATTTGCCCCGCGTCGTTTGCGCGACTTGCAGCCGGATAGCAACACCACGGTTGCGGGGCTGATTGTCGATATAAGGACCATCAAAACCCAAAGAGGTGTGATGGCGGTCTTAAAATTAGATGATAATACGGGCCAAATAGAGTCAACTGTCTATGCTGAGGCGTACACTGAGCATCGGGAGCTGCTGGTCAAAGACCGTATTGTGCTGCTTAGTGGCCGTATTCAGAGCGATGAGTATTCCGGTGGTTTGTCAATGCGTGCCCGTGAAATTCGTTCGCTGGAGCAGGCAAGACTGTCCCGAGTGAGTGAAATACGGCTAGAGGTTTTTGATGTTGGTCTGGACAGGAATTTGCGGCAATTGATAAAACAGGCGTTGTTGACGTCGGGTGGAGGTGATTGCCCGGTCACGGTTGATTACTTTCAACCCAAGGGGGTGGCTCGTGTGGCACTGGGTGAACAGTGGCGAGTCAATCCCAGTGATGACCTATTAGAGCGTCTTAGAGGCGCCGTCGGAGGAGAGCATGTGGAGATTATCTACGAGCGGTAGAGTTTGTGTTGTCGCGGTAATGTCTGTTTTGTTGATTGGCTGCGAATTCGCCCCTGACTGTACTGTCGAGGATGCAGATGGGGCTTCCAATGGTAGGACCGGGCGCGTCGGGCAGGCTTACACCGCAGGCTGCTTGGTGTTGTATGACAAAGAACTCTTGCTAGTGGAGGCGATGGGTAAGTGGGGTCCACCAGGCGGTACGGTGAGATCAGGCGAGTCGTCACAGTGTGGCGCAGAGCGGGAAACCTGGGAAGAGACCAATGTGGCGGTGTCAGTTCAGAGCACTGCCGCTGTCTTTCAAAATGGTTTCCATTTGTATTGGTGCTCACCGGTCGGCAAGCCTCTCCCGAAGGTGCGCGCGCCCTTGGAAGTGAGCGATGTGGGCTTCTTCTCTACGCAAGAATTCCAGGGCTTGAAGTGGCGTTACCCAGATCAAGCGCGAGAGTTGAGGCGCTTGGTAAATGAAAGGTTAAGGCGTTAAAAATATGTCTAATGATGCTATTGAGGCGGCTGTATTTCGCCGCCTGCTTGCCCATTTGGATGGGCGTAAAGATGTTCAGAATATAGAACTCATGACTTTGGCCGGATTTTGCCGAAACTGCCTTTCCAAGTGGTATGTAGCCGAAGCCGCAGAGAAGGGTGAGTTGGTAGAACTTGACCATGCGCGCGAGCTGGTCTACGGCATGCCCTATGCTGACTGGAAATCTCAATATCAGACAGAGGCGACAGCTGCGCAAATGGCAGCCTTTGAGGCCGCTAACCCTTCAAAGTAATTGTGCTATGACTTCACCCACCGACACTACGTCAGCATATTTGGCGTTCATGTCGTATAGGTTGGCATTGTGGGCATCCAAATCTCTATCACCCACAGCTTCTATGGGCACTACAACGCGATAGTCGTTCTGCAGGCCGTCTACGGTGGTGGCGCGAACACAGCCACTGGTTGTCAGACCCGTTACTACCAAAGAATCGACATTAAGCTCTCTGAGTTGCGCGTTTAGATTTGTGCCATGGAATGAACTGGCATGTAATTTTTCAATCACAATATCAGAGTCTGCTATCGGCAAGCGCGCATCGAAGTCGACCCAGTTTGATTCTGGTTTCAACAATTCAAGTGCGGGCAGACGATCTCGAAATACACGAGCCACCTGGTCATCTCTAAAAATTACGGTGGTTAGGAAAACTGGCAGCTTGCGTTGGTGAAAAGCCTCCATTAACGTGATGTTGGCGGCCACGACGCTATCGGCTTCGACGCCTAGTGGGCAATCTGGATCGGTGAAGCCATTAACAACGTCTACAATAATAAGAGCAGGGTGATTACCCAATCCCAGTATTTTTTTCTGTAATGCTCCAGAGGTTTTCAATGCGCTGTCCTCGTTACTGCGGCATCGGCTCAAGCTAAGCCCGTTCTTATTACCTGGAAAGAGTTTACCTCGCTGCGGTTAAATATTCATGGAACGGGTCTACAGTATTTCATAATGTTTATGACGCAACGGCTTTGGGGACCCCAGAGCACGTCTATTGTATGGAGTTTTCCGTACAACCACTGTTACTCTAGTGTCGTCAGCAGGCTCTTCCAGCAGGGTTATGGGCTACTATAAATCAACTTTGCGAGTGTTTACGCCGTTATATAGCGATAGAAGAGGGGTCATCATGAACAACCGGATTTTGATAAAGGAAGTGGCGCCTAGAGATGGCTTACAAGCTCAGCCGCAGCATTTAACGTTAGAGCAGCGTCAGCGCCTAATAGAAAGCCTTGCGGTGACCGGCGTACCGGAGCTCGAGATAGGAAGCTTCGTTTCGCCCAAAGCCGTCCCTCAAATGGCAGGAACCGATGTATTAGCTGCGCACCTACCTAAGGCAGATTTGGCTTACTCGGTATTAGTTCCCAATATGAAGGGTTATGAGTTGGCCTTGGCCGCTGGTATGAAGACCTATGCGATCGCGATTTCTGCCACGGAGGAAATGAATCAGAACAACATTAACAAGAGTCTTGAAGAGACGTTTTTAATGGCTGAGGATATTCTTGAACGTGCTCCCCGAGATGGTGTCGATATTCATGTCTACTTGGCCGTTTCCTTTGTGTGTCCCTACGAGGGTCCCGTGGCTCCTGCAACTGTTTTGGCGCAAGTGGAGCGTTTGATGCATTGCCAGCCTGCTCGGCTGATGATCGCCGATACCATCGGCGCCGCAAACCCTAAACAGGTCAATGAACTTATGACAGCATTGGTGTCGCGCTACGGGCATCAGGATCTGGGCTGTCATTTCCACGATACTAGGGCTCTGGCCATTGCCAATGTCTACGCGGCAATCGAGGCGGGGGTTCGTCAGTTTGATAGTTCTGCTGGGGGGCTCGGTGGTTGCCCATTTGCGCCTGGTGCAAAGGGTAATGTTGCCACTGAAGATGTCGTTTTATTGTGCGAATCTATGGGATACGAGACGGGTATCCACATGCCGCGGTTGCTCGAGTCTGTTGCCTTATTGAGTGAATTTATCGGTGCGCCTCAGGGTGGGCGCAGTCATTACTGGCTGAGCCGTGAATCTGCCTGAGCCCCGTTGATGAACGTAACCGAGGCCATTGAGGGCCGTCAAAGTATTCGCGCCTTCGACCCTGATCGTCAGGTTACAGCTGATGTGGTGACTTCGATTCTTACCACAGCGGGCCGTGCCCCTTCGGGCTCTAATATTCAGCCCTGGCACGTTTATGTTGTCACTGAAACTGCGAAAGACCGAATCACCCAAGCCTGCACAGCGCGCTACTTAGCGGGGGATGAAGGGCAGTCGGAGTATCATTACTACCCTCAAGCTTGGCGGCAACCCTACATTGGTCGCCGGCGACAAACGGGGTTTGGTTTGTACGGACTGTTGGGCATAGACAAAGCCGATGCGGCGGCAGTGCAGGGTTATCGCGTGACCAACTATCAATTTTTTGGGGCTCCAGTGGGCCTTTTCTTTACGATAGATCGCGATATGGAGTTAGGCAGTTGGCTGGATTACGGTATGTTCCTTCAGAGCGTCATGCTAAGTGCCCGGGACGCGGGTCTTGAAACCTGTGCTCAGGCTGCGTTTTGTCCCTATTACGATTCTGTTATGCCGCTCTTGGGTGCTCCAGAGGAGCAAATGCTTGTCTGCGGAATGTCTTTGGGCCATCCCTTGGGGGAAGCCCTAGTCAACGGATACCGCACCGAGCGACTCGATGCAGAAGCGTTCACCACTTTTGTCAGTGCCTAAGGTTATTGGGCTCTCGCGACCATCTGTTTTGCAATGATCATACGCTGTATCTCATTGGTGCCCTCACCAATGCACAGCAGCGGCGCGTCTCGATAAAAACGCTCGATTTCATATTCGGGGGAGTAGCTGTAGCCGCCAAAGACACGCATGGCATCTAAGCTGTTTTGCACCGCCGCTTCCGAGGCGAAAAATTTGGCTTGTCCCGCTTCAAGGTCACAGCGTTCACCCTGATCAAACTTATTGGCCGCTTGCCTGACCAATAGTTCAGCCGCAGCGGCACGAGTGGACATTTCGGCAAGTTTCAGCTGGATAGCCTGATGCTCGGCAATGGGTTTACCAAAGGTTTTACGATCCATGGCATAACCTAGTGCCATGTCAGTAGCGCCTTTCGCCATGCCAGCACCTCTAGCGGCAATATTAATTCGCCCGAGTTCCAGACCACCGGCAACTTGCTGAAAGCCGCGGCCCTCCTCCCCGCCAATCAAGTTATCGGCTGAAACGTGGAAATCGTCGAAGATAAGTTCTGCGCTATCGATGGCCCGATAACCCAATTTTTTGAGTTTCTTGCCGACAGTAAAGCCCTCACCTTTCTCGCACAAAAATAATGACATGCCGCGATGCCTGGGCTCTATGTCGAGATCGGTTTTAGTCAGCACTGCCAGACAATTACCGTGAATCCCATTAGAAATCCAGGTTTTGGTGCCGTTTAAAACGTAGTCATTACCCTGGCGTTTGGCCTGCAGTCGAATGCTTTGCAGATCAGAGCCAGCATCGGGTTCTGTTAAGCCTATGCCCCCCCGCAACTCGCCGGTAGCGAAACGCGGTAAATAATATTCCTTTTGCGCTTGGGTCCCGCCACGTTCAACGCAGTTGGCCATAATCAGATGGGAGTTAAAAATACCCGAAGGAGCCATCCAGACCTCACAAATTCGGGACACAATTTTGGCGTAGGTTGTCGCGCTTAAGCCGAGCCCACCATATTGTTCAGAAATTGTGGCACCAAATAGCCCCAAAGTTTTCATCTGTTCGACGAGGTCACTCGGGTACTCATCAGCCTGATCAAACTCTCTAGCAATAGGCCTTAATTCCCGTTCTACCCATTTGTCGATCGTTGCGAGAATTTGCTGTTCAGTATCGGTTTCTGTGGTCATGCTGACTCCGAATGGGGGTATGGTTTTTAGGCCGCTGCTTCAGGTGCTTTAGGTACGAGGATCTGACGCTCAAAGACGCACACTTCGACGTCATCCTGATTAACGCCGCGTGTCAGTACGGTAACGATACCGGCGTTGGGCCGGGACTTGGATTCCCGTTTCCCTAGAACTTCGGTGTTGGCATAGAGGGTATCGCCGGGAAACACCGGCTTGGTGAGTTTAATATCCTTCCAGCCCAAGTTCGCGATGGCTTTGGCACTGACGTCTGAAACACTCATGCCGACGACGATAGCGACCGTCAGGGGGCTGGCGACCAAGGGTTTGCCAAACTCAGTGGCAGCAGCGTACTCCTCGTCAAAATGCAGCGGATGCGTATTCATGGTGAGCAGAGTAAACCAAGCGTTATCCTGCTGAGAGATCGTTCGGCCAGGCAGATGATGATAGATATCGCCAACTTGAAAATCGTCAAAATACCGGCCCGGCATGGCGGCATAACGTTCCATCACTGTTTGATCACTCACCTCAACAGACTCCTTGTGAACTGGTTTTCGATCTTTTTGTGCTGCTGGAGGTACATCTGCCCCACAGCGGGTGAAAAACTCGGTAAAATGTTCGGACATTTCCCGCAGGGTAGCAAGATTCGCCATGGCACCCAATCCATTAAGTGTAAAAAGCAAAAAAGATCCGCCACTGTATCGGCAAATTGCCGATACCTTGCTGTCTGGAATTAGAGATGGGCTCTTTCCTGTTGGGACGCTGTTACCCGGAGAACTCGAGCTTATAGAACGCTTCACTAGCAGTCGGCATACCGTTCGCGAAGCGCTGCGTGTGTTGGAGGACATGGGTATTGTCAAGCGCCAGCGCGGGCGTGGCACCTTAGTCATTTCCACTGAGGCTAGACCGGCTTTTGTGCAAGCAGTGCGTGATCCTCGTGAGTTGTTTACCTATCCTCAAAACAGCACATTTCGGGTACTGGCGGAGGGTAGTGTGGCCGATGACGACCACTGGCCCGCTAGAATAGGTGAAGGAGTCGACGAAAATTGGGCGCGTATTGCGGGCCTCAGAACCCTGCATGATGGCAGTCCTTTTTGTTGGACAGATATCTACGTGCTACCGGATTACGCCGCGATAGCCCAACAGCTAGGTCGAACAAAGCGCCCGGTATATGAACAAATTGCTGAGACTTTCGGTGAGACCGTGCAACGTATTAGCGTAGAGATTTGTGCTGGAAGCCTAATAGGTAACCGCGCGCAAGCTCTTCAGGTTGATGATGGAACGCCGTCTCTGGTTCTGTATCGGCGCTATTGCGGCAACGGCAATCGGCTTTTCGAGGTTTCAGTGACTGAACATCCCGCCGACAGTTTCAGCTATTCGCTGGAATTTAACCGCGGTTGGCAAGCCGCCGAACACTGGTCTTGGAGTCGATAGGCATGGCAGAAAGAGAATTGGCAGGAATTCGCAGTTTTATGTTTACCCCCGCGAATCACCCCCGTCGCGTTGAAAAAGTTTTCCAGATTGGTGCCGATGCAGTCATCTTGGACTTGGAGGATGCGGTCGCAGTTGCCGAAAAAGTCGCTGCTCGGGGTGATGTGGTAACGGCGTTTTCTGCTTCTAAGTACAGCTGTCTGAACTACGTACGTATTAATAGTATCGAAACAGAGTACTGGCGCGACGATATTTTAGCGACCGTTGGTCCGTGGCTTGACGGGGTGGTGGTGCCAAAGGTCGAATCAGCAGCCGCATTGCTTGAGGTGGAGAGCGCTATTGCTCAGGCAGAGGGCAAGGCCGGTCTCGAGGTGGGTAGTCTCGATCTTTTGCCCATTATCGAAACAGCGCGGGGTGTTGAGACGGCTGCTGAAATCGCAACTGCGGGTTCCAGAATACGGCGTTTTGCCTTTGGTGGTGGCGATTACACCCTTGATCTCGATTATGAATGGACTGCCGATGAGGATGTTTTGTCTTACGCTCGAGCGCGATTGTCCCACGCTTCGCGTCTCGGCGGGCTGCAGCCGCCAATCGACACCGTTGTGCTTCAAATCAAGGACGATGCTCGTTTTGCTGCTTCCGCAAAGCGCGGACGGAAGTTTGGATTTGGTGGCAAACTGTGTATCCACCCTAGCCAAGTGCCACTGACTAATGCCATTTTTTCACCCTCGGCCGAGGAAATAGCCCACGCGCGAGCGGTGGTTGCAGCGTTTGAAGCCGCCGAAGCGAGTGGTTCAGCTTCGATACAGCTCGATGGTTATTTTATTGATTACCCGATCGTCTACAAAAGTCAGCGAATTCTCGCTCTTGCAGCATTGCTCGAGCAACGGGAGGTTTCGTAAGTCGTTCACGTCACCTATAATGTCCGGACATTTAAGGAGGCGCTGTGAGTAACACATCATCCCATCAAGAGTCTTTGACTCGTCGTATCGCGGCATCATCCTTGGCGTTGAAGTTGGAAGACGTTGCGCCTCACGTATTGAGTTATACCAAAAGCTGCCTCGCCGATGCCATCGGCATTGGTTTTGCTTCCCACTATTATGATTTTGCAGAGCGTACTGTGGCTGGGGTGCGGACCCTGGCCAGTCCCGGAACGGGAGTGGTCATTGGCCTTGAGGATACTTTGGCGCCTCGAGACGCGGCACTCTTAAACGGAACGCTTATTCATGGATTGGATTTTGACGATACCCATCTGGCGTCTGTTGTGCATTGCTCGGCCAGTGCTTTGCCCACCGCGCTGGCATTGGCGTCGGAAAGGACGGTCTCAGGAAACGAGCTACTGATGGCATGCATTATTGCCACTGAGGTAGATGCCCGTTTGGGGAGCGCAGCCGGTGGGACTTTCCAGCAGCTTGGATTTCATCCGACCGGTGTCGTGGGGATTTTTGGTGCTGCCGTTGCTGCAGTCCGTCTGCTGGGTGGCACCGTTAACGAGGCGGTTCGTGCGCAGGGCATTGCCCTGAGTATGGCTGGAGGCAGCATGGCGTTCCTCGATACGGGGACATGGACTAAAAGATTACATCCGGGTTGGGCCGCGCAATCGGCCCTAGCAGCGGCCAAATTGGCACTGGCCGGATTTGAGGCTCCCTCCGAAGCTTATGGGGGGCGTTATGGGTTTTATGCGCTGTTTACGCAAAATGCTGACAACGTTAACAAGGTTAATTGGTCAGAGGCTTACCAAGATTTCGCCATGGAGTCTGTGGCGATAAAACCTTATCCGATATGTCACTTTAATCATGCCCCTGTCGACGCTGCATTACTTTTACGCGAAAAACACGGTTTGTCTCCCGACGACATCGAGTCAATCACTATCGGGTTGCATGAGCGTCAGTTTGCCGTGGTTGTTGATCCCGTCGCGCGTAAACAACGCCCCGAGAGCGAGTATGAGGCTAAGTTCAGCGTGGCTTATGCCGTCGCTACCGCCCTAGTTCGTGGCCAGTTAGGGCTTCGTGAGCTTGAGTTAGAGAGCAGAACCGATGAAGCTATTCTTGCACTAACCCCCCGGATCCATTGCGTACACGATGATCGCTCTAACTATCCACAAACCTTTTCGGGTGGCGTCAGTATCAAGATGCGCGATGGCACGGTCCATGAGCATTTTGATACGGTTAATCGGGGTGCAGAAGGTCGGCTTTTGAGCGTGGAAGATGTAAAGACGAAGTTTGTTCAAAACTGTCGTTTGGTGCTGTCCGAAACGCGTACAGAAGCGGTTTGGGAAGCCATTATGGCTGTAGATGAGCAGGACGATTGTTCGGCACTTTTAGACGCACTCAAAGGATTGGGTGACCATGGTTTGATTGCGGATCAAACGAACGCAGTAGCGAGGAATACAACATGCTAATGAAGTCTGGCGGAAAGATTATGAGTGCCGAAGAGTACCGCGAGAGCCTGCGGAGTTACTCGCCGACAGTCTATGTCGATGGTGATCTCATAGAGAGCGTTGCAGATGAACCCAGGTTGGCACCCGGAATTCGTGCGGTTGGCGTCACCTACGACTTTGCACAGAAGCCCGAGTTTGGTGGAGTAATGTTAGCTGACCAAGCGAGTTCCGGTAAGACCGTGAATCGCATGCTGCATATCAATCGGCACTCGGAAGACCTTCTGAGCAAGCTGGAGGCTGTACGTCTACTGTGCCGAGAGAGTGGCTGTGCCCAGCGCTATCTGACCCACGATGCCCTAAACGCGATTTATCAGTCTACTTGGCGCATGGCGGACGAGACCTCCGGTAGCGAGTACCACTCGAGGTTCCTGGATTATTTACATGATATTCAAGATCGAGATCTAACCCTTGGCGTGGCCATGACCGACGCCAAGGGTGAGCGCAGCCTGCGGCCTCACGCACAGTCTAACCCCGACGCTTATGTACACATTAGTGAGCGTCGAGCCGATGGCATTGTGCTGTCAGGCACGAAAGCTATTGTTACCGGTGGTCCCTACATGCACGAGCTTTTAGTGATGCCCTGCAGAACTATGCTGCAAGGGGACACTGATTTTGCGGTTTGTTGCGCCGTACCGATAGACGCGAAGGGATTAACGGTGGTTGCCCGTCCCGCAGGGCGCCCGGGCCAAGCCGCGGCTAAATTCAGCGCTCAATACGGACAAAGCACTGCGGTTTGTCACTTTTCCGACGTCTTTGTGCCTTGGGATCGCGTTTTTATGGCGGGTGAATGGGACCAGACTGAGCACCTAGTGACCTCCTATGCCAACCATCATCGCCACAGTTGTATCGGTGCACGGGCAGGGTTTGGCGATCTTCTTATTGGGGCAGGAGCCCTCATGACCGAGGCCAACGGTCTTGATATGGACAACGTCTCGCATTTGCGAGAGACCATGGTTGAACTCATCAAAATTGTCGAAGGCTTTTATGCTTGTGGGGTAGCGGCGTCTGTTTATGGCATTCAGGACCCCTGTGGCTCATGGATGCCAGAACCTGTGTTTTCCAATATCGGCAAGCTGCTGCTAGCGACACAGATATACGATATGCATCGGACTGCTCACGAGGTATCAGGTGGTTTGATCGTTGCCTTACCCGGTCCCGATGAAGATCATAACCCGGCGACTGCGGGCGATCTCGCCGCGGTATTATCAGCACGTCCCGATGTCCCCTACGACAAGCGTATGGAAGTGTCCCGTTTTATCGAAGATTTAACGGCATCCTCGACTGGTGGCTGGTACTCCGTGATTAGCTTGCACGGTGGCGGTTCGCCACAAGCCATGAAACGCGAAATTTATCGGCGCTACCCGGTGGAGGAGAGAAAAGCATTGGTGGAACGCCTGCTTGACCGTGGCGTAGCAGAAACGGGTAGTACGGGAGCTCCAGACCGCCAAAAACAACCGGGTCAATGTTGCGCCACAGGCTGCCAAGTGCCTGATTCTGTTCAGGCCTCTGAACAAAAGTCAGACAGCGAATAGGGACCGAGTCGTTAAAAAGGGTCCGCCAGGGTAGCGAAGCCTTAGGCTCAAGAAGCAAGTATGGGATGCTCAACGGCCGGTGCCGACAACACCGGCCGCTCCTGACGAAAACCTAAACGGGTACCGCCAAATCTGCTGGCGGTAGAATGGTCGTTCGCTTCATTAGACGATCATGATTTTGGTCAAAGGGGTCGCGGCGGTGCATCGTGCAGGCATTGTCCCAAAGCAGCGCATCGCCCGGTTGCCATTGGTGAGAGTAAACATAGCGCGGCTGAACCGTCCAATCAAAGAGATAGTCCAACATGGCTTGGCTCTCTGCTGCTTCCCATCCCACAATTTCCGTCGTCATGCCGGGGCATAAGTAGAGTGCTTTCTCACCCGTTATTGGGTGGGTTCGAACAATAGGATGCGCAATGTCTGGCGATCGTTGCTTTTGTTCGCTGCTGGTGGGCACGCTGTACGCGCGATTGAAGGCTTCGTAGGATTGCACGGCACGGGCACCGTCAAGTCGCCCCTTGACCTCGTCAGGGAGCTCACTGTAAGCCATTGTCATATCGGCAAATTCGGTGTTGCCGCCGGCAGGCGGTAGCGTGTGGGCCATCAATAAAGAGCCAACGGCTGGACGGGGTAGATATATTTGGTCGTAGTGCCAGCCCACTTCTGTATCGGCAAGAATGCCCATTTTCTTTCCGTTATTTTGCATATTGGAAACATACAAAATCTCTGGAAAATCTGATGAAAGGTATTCGGTGCGAACGTGAATTTCCAGATCCCCAAAAACGCGACTAAATGTCACCAAGGTCTCTTCGTTCAGGTTCTGTTTTCTAAATAAGAGCAGCTTGTGCTTCGCCCATAGCGACTTTATTGCCGCGATTTCCTCGGTAGCGGTGTCTGAAGAGATTGTGTACCCAGAAACTTCGGCACCGAAAGTGTCGGCCAGAGGCCTAGTGTCCAACATTGCATCACCTTAGCGCTATAAAAAAATCAATTGTACGGACATTTGTTGCTGAATCAAACCTACAGTTCACGACTTTGCTCTTTGGTAGGCAAAGCGCCACTCCAACAAAGCCACACTCAAGACCACTAGAGCGGTTCCCAGCAACTGAAAGAAGGACAGTCGTTCGTCGTAGAGTAAGTAAGCCATCAAAGCGGTTGCAGGGGGACCGACGGTGCTGAGCAATGCACCTCGAGAGGCCCCAATTCGCCGTATTCCTTCGGCGACGCAAAACAGGGGAAGCACCGTTGCGAAAACCACTAGGCCCAGCATAATCCACAGGGCGTTTCCCGGCAGGTCAACGTTGAGCCAACCCATGATGAGACCGTGATGAATAAAAAAGGCGATCCCTGCGGCTGTCATAGCCGTTAAGGTGAATGTCGCAGAACTCATGCTGCGAGTGAGCGCACCATTGGCCATGAAATAGCAAGCAATCGTGACCGAACAAAAAAGCACCCAGAAAATGCCTTGCCATTGATCCGACGGCAGTTTTGCATCAGCTGCGCCAGTCACCAGTAAAACTCCCAGGGAGGTTGTCGCAAGGGCAAGCATCGTAGATCTAGAGGGCATAGCTCTGTTCGTGATAGCTGAAAATATAACGACCATCGCGGGATAGGAAAACAGCAGGGCCCGCTCCACGTTGGCTTGAATCAGTGTCAGGGCGTAGAAATTTGCCAAAGCCCCAAAATAATAGCACCAGAGTCCCGCTAAACCGGCTGCCGCTAAATGAAACGCCGTTGGCTTGGGGCTGACTTTATTTTTACCTTTGAAGCGCTGTGCGCTGATGACCGCGACCAGTATAAATCCCGGAATCGCCAAGACCGAACGTATGGCCGCAACGTCATGATAGGTCATGCCCTGAGCATACAGGGCCTTGGCGAAGAGCCCTTTGGCGGCGAGAAGAACAGCACCTAATGATACGAGAAGTGCGCCGATTAGCCCGCTGCGAGAGTCAGTGGCGATTAGTGGGCACCCTGATTGAGTTCTGTGAGGACCTCATCGGTTGTGAGTACCCGCGCCCATAGTCTTTTCAACATGGTAAGTGTGGCGGTTTGCATATCATCACTGTCTGTTCCCGTACCGTCACTGACAACCACGACGCGATACTGCAGGTCGCAGGCTTCCATAGAGGTCATGGCGACGCAATTGTTGGTAGAGACGCCGACAGTTACGACGGTTTTGATGCCCTTGGCACGTAGAGTAGTATCTAGCCCGGTAGAGCGAAAAGCGCCTTGAGTGGTTTTGTTGAGGACCAACTCACCGGGTTGTGGCTGCAAAGCGGCAACGATTTCATGCTCTTTTTGTCCGGCGATATTGTTTGTTGCGCGAATAATGGGCGCCATGTGTGCTGGGGCATCGCTGGCGTCTGGCGCATTGGCACCGTAGGTAATGTAAATCACTTCCGAGCCCAGTTGACGAAAGCTGGCGAGGAGCTTTTGTATATTGGGAATCAAAAGCTGGTTGATGCGATTAAATCGATAAGCCGCGCCCTCGGCTTCCCCGCGTTCAGCTAAAAGCTTGCCCAATCCCATTTCGGGATTGCCGGTAGCGTTTTGCATATCGATAACAATCAATGCGGTCTCATCGGGAGAGATGACAAAGTTTTGACTGAAGGCATTGACGAATCCCGGCTGGTTTTGATTCATTTTCGATGATCTCTTGAAATGTTCGTACATTTTACGCCATATTGCGACTGCATCCAAAATGTCACTCTCAACCTCGAGGTTTTTAGCGATGGATCAATTTGAACGCGCAGGTTATGGACAAAGAAAAATTGGTTTTGGCGTTAGGCCTGCCTTGTTGATGGTTGACTTTCAATTGGGCTTTACTGACGGAGTCAGTCCCATTGGACGCAGCCCTCACATACAGAGCGCCGTTGACAACACCCGAACATTACTCATGGCCTGCAAGGCTAAGCAAATTCCTGTGGCCTCATGTCGCGTATCCTGGGGTGGCGCCGATGAAATGACGCATTGGAAAATAGACACGCTCTTTGACGGTAGCTTCTATCATGGCCATCGCTGCACCGAACTGGATCCACGCATTGCCGATCCTGATTATGTTTTTGAATTTATAAAAACCGCACCCTCAATTTTTTATGAAACCCCATTAAAGCCCTGGTTGGTTACTCACGGCATCGACACAACTATCGTGACGGGCTGTACCACCTCAGGTTGTGTTCGAGCCTCAGTTGTCGATAGCTTCTCGGCGGGTTACCGCACGATTGTTCCAGCCGACTGCTGTGGCGATCAGGATGCAGAGGCCCATGACAGTAACCTGCGCGATGTTGATCGACGGTACGCAGATGTTGTCGATTTAAAGACGGTGCTGGAACACATTAACGGTTCTTAATTTTACTTTTAACTCAAGGAGAGCACGCCATGCCTGTGGCTCACATAAACGGACACAATATGTACTACGAAGTCCATGGTGAAGGTCCGCCCGCGGTCTACATTGGCGGGTGGGATACTTTTTGCCACGGTCGAAGCCATTTTTTAGCGCGGGGCATGACTGACAACTACAGCACTGTGATCATTGATTATCGGGGCATTGGAGAATCGGACGATGATTTGTCAATGACGCCGTCGACGGAGCTGTTCGCGGATGACATTGCGACCCTTCTTGATCACCTCAATATGAAGTCGGTGTACTTTGTCGGTTTGGTGGGCATGGGTGCTTGTATCGGACAGTGGGTTGCCCTTAAGCGGCCCGATCTGGTGCGTTGCATGGTAAATATGGGTTGTTGGACATGGGCCGATCCTATGTTGTCAGACCAGTTGCAGTCTTTTGGTGATATTCATGAATATGCCGGGTTTTCGGCGTTTCAAGCGATGGTGGCGTCATATTCTTTCCGACCCGATTATTACAATGCGAATCGGGAAAAGTTAATGGGTTCGGGGGGTGTTTGGGGTAGTTTGGAGGGCCGAGTGCCTGCTCACTTACGTTTCATTCAGGCCTGTCGGGGGCATGATATTCGTCCGCACCTGAAAGACATCGCGGCGCCGACTTTGGTGTTGCATGCGGGTCAGGACGTTATTACTGGCCCCCGCACAACTATGCCTCTCGAAGAGGGGCTGCCCAACAGCACTGGGGTAATGATGGAAGACGTTGCCCATGTGGTTGCCGGTAAGGACGAAAAGATTGCCTTTTGTAATATTCTGTTCGACTTTCTGCAAAAACATTGAGGCTTGGGGCCCAGCTTAGCGGCACCGGCGACCGGGGTTTTGGTGAGCATTATTGTCAAAGACTGTGTCGCCGTTAATGTCTATAAAGCTTGTCATTGGTCCACAGGGCCTGGTAGCGCTGTGCTCTTGTCGTACCGGTGGCAGACGCATAGCGTACTGAGAAAAGTAGGCTTGCCGCCCATGAGTGCCTGAGTTTTACCGCGGTGGGCTTTGTGCAGCACGGGTTGTTTTGCTGCAGTGCATGATGGGGCCCTGATTAGACATGCCGCTACATATTGCACAGGGGTAACGCAGCAGTAGTTCAGGACTCAGATGGCTCCAGAGGCTTCCAGGTCATCTAAATCATCTCGCCCTAATTCGTCACCTAAAATGGCCTGATTATCGGCGCCAAGACCATTGCCACAGCGGGTCATTAGCCGTTCGCCATCGATTTTAATGGGATTACTCAAGGCGCGATATTCGTCGACGACACGATGGGGTACCGTTTGTATCATGCCTGTTGCTTGCACAAAGGGGTTCTCCAAGGCTTCGGACAAGGTATTGACCGGTGCGACGGGGATTTTTGTTTGCAGCACACCAAACCAATGGGCAGTAGTTTCGGTTGCTAAAATTTCATCGAGCACTTCTGTCAGTTCGGCGCGGTTATCTGCTCGATCGCCCATGGCGGCAAACCGGGGATCGTCAGCGAGTTCGGGGTGGCCAATATTGTCGATGAGAAGTTCCCAGAACTTCTGAGTCATACACATCAGAAAAATCCAACCATCCTGAGTTCGGTAGAGTTGAACGGGGGTGTTGTACGGGTGTGCTGAGCGCGCGACCCGACGGGTTTCAATGCCGTGATTCATGTACCAGGTGCCGGGGTAGGTTAATTGGTGCAGCGCCACATCAAAAAGCGTGACATCGACATCTCGGCCGCCGTGCTTATTGCGGCCTAGCAGTGCCGACACACAGCCCAATGCCGCAACGACGCCGGTCATAAAATCAATCATGGATAAACCAAAGCGAGCAGGTGGTGACTCAGGCTCTCCGGTCAGTCCCAAAAAGCCACACTCTGCCTGCATTAGGTAGTCGTAGCCTGGCCATTCGGCACGGTCATTGTCACGACCATAAGCGGAGATGTGCGTGCAGATGATGTCGGGTTTTACCGCTTTTAAACTCTGATAGTCGAGGCCTAATTTAGCCGGTTGGCTGCCCCTGAGATTGTTCCAGACAACATCAGCTGTGCGGACTAATTCTTCAAACACCACCCGGCCTTCTGTGCTCTTTAAATTCACTGTGACGCTGCGCTTGGAGAGGTTAAAGGCTTGAAAATAGGCGCTATCGTCCTCTGCAAGAGTCACTGCGCCAGACTGGCGAGAGGGGTCCCCGCCGGTGGCTCGGTTCTCGACTTTGATGACATCTGCACCAAGCTCTGCCAGGTACATGGATCCGTAGGGTCCGGCACCAAACTGTTCGATTGCAATAACGCGAATGCCCTCTAAGGGTTTGTCCATTTTAAACTCTCAGGTGTTCAGGTGGATTGCCTGCGGTGCCTTGCACGCTCCCGCAGATTGGTGCATGGTGCAGTGTAACGGTAATGGGCAACAAATGTCCGGTCAATTGAAAAATTGCCCTGCAGTTATTGCCAACTTTTGTAGAATTCAGCCAGGAGGCCTGACATGACCTACCGCTTAGGTGTCGACGTTGGTGGCACATTTACTGACCTTATTCTTGTCAACGAATCGAGTGGAGATATCCACACCGCCAAGGTGCCGAGTACTCCCGATGACTCATCCGTAGGCGTGATGAACGGTGTTGAACGTGTGTGTGCTAATGCCGGCATCGATCCTGCACAGATTTCTCAGGTCATGCACGGCACGACGGTCGCCACTAATACGGTGCTCACCGGCTCGGGTTCAAAAGTGGGCCTGGTAACGACGCGGGGATACAAACAGGTACTGCAGATTGCGCGCTCCTATGTTCCGGGAGGGCTGGGTGGCTGGGTGATTTACAACAAGAGCGACCCTCTGGCCCCTCTAGCCTGCACCATAGAAGCTGACGAGCGTATGGGTGCAGACGGCAAGGCTGTCCGTGGCTTAGACACTAAAGCACTTGAAAAAGCGATGAAGCAGCTCAAAGAAGAAAATATTGAGGCGCTCACCGTGTCTTTGATCAACTCCTATGCTAATCCGAAACATGAAAAGGCGGTTGAGAGGGTGGCGCGCAAGGCCTTGCCGGGCGTACCGATTTCGCTGTCCTCTTCTGTAGTGCCAGAGATGCAGGAGTACGAACGAACCATTACGACGGTTGCCAACTCTTACGTGCGTCCCAAGGTTGCTGAGTACGTCAAAAATCTTGAGAAAAAACTTAAGAAAGGCAACAAGAATATTCAGCTCAATATTCTCCGCTCTGACGGCGGTATGGCATCGGCTAAGTTAGCTCAGCAGCTGCCCGTTAACCTACTCATGAGTGGTCCTGCTGGTGGAGTTTCTGGTGCGGTTTGGGTGGCGAAACAAGCAGGATTTGAGAACCTCCTGACATTCGACATGGGCGGCACTTCCACCGATGTGGCCTTAGTGCAAGATGGTAAGGCGCACCTTCGCCGAGAAACAACGGTGGGAGATGTGACTGTGCGGGCCTCTTCGGTCGATGTGCGTACCGTTGGTGCCGGTGGTGGCTCTATTGCCCACGTGCCGGAGCTGACGGGAGCGTTGCGTGTTGGTCCGGAAAGCGCCGGTGCTCAGCCCGGCCCTGCTGCTTATAATAAAGGCGGGAACCTTCCTACCGTGACCGATGCTAACGTTGTGCTGGGGTACCTTCCCAGTGAAGTGCGCTTGGGTGGCGACATGGAAATACGCAAAGATTTGGCGGAGAAAGCGATCAAGCCGGTTGCCAAGGCTTTGGGAATATCAGTGAAGCGTGCGGCGGCAGGCATTATCGATATCGTCAATGAAAATATGTACGGCGCCTTGCGATTGGTTTCTGTAGAGCAGGGCTTTGACCCCAGAGACTTTGCACTTATTGGCTTTGGCGGTGCCGGTCCTCTCCACGCCAACGCTTTGGGACGATTAATGAATAGCTGGCCGGTGATCATTCCCCCCGGGCCCGGCGTACTGTGCGCTTATGGTGATGCAACAACACGAGTACGTGATGAGGCTTCACGGACATACATTCGACGATTTGCCGACACGACAACAGCAGACCTCGCCAAGATCTACGAAGAGCTCGCGGCAAAGGCGCTAAAGACACTGGCGCAACAAGGTGTGCCGGCAAAAGAATGCAGCGTTTCCTGTCAGGCCGATATTCGCTATCAGGGGCAGGGTTTGCAGCTGACAGTGGACTTTGATTTGAAGGCGCTCAAAAAAGGTGACCTCGCTATTATTGGCGACCCCTTTGATGAAATGCACAAGCAACTGTTCACTTTCGCGCTAGAGTCGGACAAAGAAATCGTGAACTTAAGGGCTGTTGCCCAGGGTAAGAGCGCCGAAATAGAAGCGCGAAAGTTACCCAAGTCGGGCTCGCGGACGCCGGTAAACGCGGCGAAACTGGGCAAAACCACCGTGTTTATGGACGGCAAGGATATGGAAGCAACGCTTTATCAGCGGGACCAGCTCAAAGCAGGTAACAAAATAGAGGGGCCTGCAGTGGTACTCGAAATGGATTCCACAACGGTCATTCTTGCGGGTCACACCGGTAACGTCGACGAGTTCGGCAACATCTTGATTGCACCGACTGCATAAGGGGGACGAAAAATGCCTGCAACAATAGTAGAGACTAACGAAGACAAGTTTTCCCTTATTGATATCGATCCTATTACCCTCGATATCATTGAAAACGCGATGATGAATGCTCGGTATGAGATGGATGCGGTGTTATTTCGCACGGCCATGTCACCGGGCATACGCGAGCAGCACGATGAGTTCCCCATGATTGCAAATCTTGAGGGAAAGATGGTCGTTGGACAGTTCGGTAGTTTTATCCACGGCTTTAAGGAAGCTTATGACGGCACCATCGAAGAGGGCGATCTCTTTTTAACAACAGATCCTTACGCCTGTAATGGTGCGATTAGTCACATCAACGATTGGTTGCTGCTGCGGCCGATTTTTAAAGATGGACGTTTAATAGCGTACGCCGCTATGTTCGGGCATATGACCGACGTTGGTGGCAAGGTTCCCGGCAGCCTGCCAACTGATGCGCGAGAAATCTTTGAGGAGGGTATCCGTATCCCTCCCACGAAGATCTATAAGAACGATGAGCTACAAACAGATTTACTGGAACTCATTCTTCATAACTGCCGCATGCCTAACTGGAATCGCAGCGATTTCAACGCGCTCGTTGCAGCGATTCGGACGGCAGAGAAGCGCGTTATTGAAATGGCAGATCGCTTTGGTGACGACGTCTTTTATTCGGCGCTCGATGAGCTGCTCGCGCGAAATAAGCGGGCGATGGGCAAGCTGATTAAAAACACGGTGCCAGAAAAAAAGCAGTTTTTTGAAGACTATATTTGTGACGACGGTCTGGGTATGGGGCCTTATCGCATCAAGTGCGCCATGTGGCGTGAGAAAGATAAGGTTATTTTTGACTTTGAGGGTACTGACCCCCAGTCGATAAGCTCGATTAACTTTCTCTTGAATGAAGAAATGTTCAAGATGTTTTGCGGTGTTTATATGATCATGGTGTTTGATCCACAGATCATGTTTAACGACGGCTTCTATGACCTGATGGAGGTAAAAATACCCCATGGGACGTTGTTGAAGCCCGCAGAGCCGGCGGCCTTGTCCTGTAGGACACACGCTCTGGGTCGCATCTTTGACGTTCTGGGCGGGTTATTGGGGCAGGGTGATCCCGACTTCCTCGCCGGTGCGGGTTTCTCAGATAGTCCGCACTTTATGTACTCAGGCTACGATAAAAATGGCGAGTGGTATCAGCTGTACTCCATTGGTTTTGGCGGCGTTCCTGGGAAGCCTTCCGGTGACGGTCCCGATGGCCACTCACTGTGGCCAAGTTTCACAAACGTACCCAATGAATTTCTTGAGAGTTACTTCCCGCTGCGTATCGAGACCTACGAAACAATTACCGATAGCGGCGGCGCGGGCTACAACCGTGGTGGTAATGGTTTGCGCATGGGTTACTGCTTCTTGGAGCCCGGCACTATCTCAATCCACGACGATCGTTGGTTAACGTATCCTTGGGGGGTCAATGGTGGCGAGCCGGGAAGACGCTCAGAAAAAATTCTTGTGCGTGCTGACGGCTCTCCTCAAGAGCGCTTACCCAGCAAGTGTGATCGGATTGAAGTTGGGTCTGGAGATATTCTTTACTTCAATACTTGGGGTGGTGGTGGCTGCGGTGACCCGCTCAAGCGTGAGTTGGAACGCGTTGAGTTCGATGTGCGGGCAGGTCTGGTTTCGATCGAAGGGGCTAAACGGTATGGCGTTGTAATGACAGAGGATCGTCGTGTAAACGTAAAGCGCACAGAAACCCTTAGAGCTCGTATGGCGAAGAAGCGCGGCAAAGTTCCGATGTTTGATCGCGGTGGTGACATTGCAACACTGAAAAAACGCTGCCTGAAAGAAACTGGTTTGGAGCCACCCCGTCAGCCTGAGTTCCAGGCCTGGGCGTTAAAATTGCTGGAAGGTGGCAAGGCGGAAGGTAGTGGTAGTGTGAAAGTCAGTCGATCTGCGAGTAAGAAGACGGCGAAGAAAACGGCAAAAAAGGCGGTGCCAAAGGCGAAGGTTAAGGCCAAGGCTAAGGTCAAGATCAAGATCAAGGCTAAGACAAAGGCTAAGGCCCCGGCCAAAACCAAGGTAAAAAAAGCAAAGAAAACGGCCTGATATCTGAGCAACGGGGGGCACGAGCTCCCCGCATTTCGCGATGAAGGAGCCTGACCATGAAGTTTGGTGTATTTCTGCCCAACGGCAGTAACGGTTACATTCCCTCTGCGGGGAGCCCGGTTTACCAGCCGAGCTACCAGCACAATCTCGATATATCTCTCGCAGCGGAAGCCCACGGATTGGACTTCGTCTTATCCATGATGAAGTTTCGAGGGTTTGGCGGGGAAACCGGTTATTGGGACAGTTGCTTAGAGTCCTTTACGCTTATGGCCGGCTTAGCGGCGGCCACTAAAAGTATTGGACTGTTTCCTTCAATATCAATTTTGAGTCAGCACCCGGCGGTAGTGGCGCGAATGGTGGCTACCATCGATGACATTAGTGGAGGACGCTGCGGACTTAATATTGTGACCGGCTGGAATCGTCCCGAGTATGCTCAGATGGGCATGTGGCCAGGGGATGAGCACTATCAGCGTCGTTATGATTACGCCGGGGAATATGTGCAGATCCTTCAGGCGCTATGGCGTGACGGACGAGCGTCCTGGGAAGGTGAATACTTTCAGCTGGATGACTGCTCGGTTTTACCGCAGCCCAAACGCGATATTCCACTGGTGTGTGCCGGACAGTCTCCTGCGGGGCGTGAGTTTGTCGCGCAATACGCTGACCATCAGTTCGTTTTGACCAGTGAAGACAACCTGGTTACTTCAGTGAAAGATATTCGAGCCAAGGCGGAGAGTACCGGACGTGATGTGGGAATCTACGCGCTGTTCCATCTGATTGTGGCCGATAGCGACGAACAGGCCCGAGCGGAAGTTGACAGGATTATCGACGGCGCGGATCACGGCGCGATCAGCAACATCCTTGCCAGCGCTGATTTAGACACCAATACAGGCGGCACGGCGGATCAGCTTAAGGCGGCCCTCAACCAGAGCGTTGAGGCGGGTAATATGGCCTTTATGGGCATCCCGGTTATTTATGGCTCACCGGACACTGTGGTCAGACGAATCGAGGGTATTGTTGAACGTACGGGCATAGACGGGATGCTCTTTAGCTGGCCCGACTTTGTGGGAGGAATTGAGCGCTTCGGCTCCGAGGTGCTGCCTGCATTAAAGTTGTAAAGTGAATCTGTTGGGTTACCCGTCGTTTTCGACTTGGGAAACCACTGCGCTGTAGTCCCGATCTTCTGAAGCCTCAAGATCTTCAATTTCGCCCACAATAATACGGGTCACTTCTTTGAAAATAGTTTGGTGACGCGCAGCTCGTGCTTCCATATCGGCATCAGACAGAGCGTATCGCTCAATATCATCACTCGAGAACAATCCCTTTGCAGCGGCAACCCGCTCTAGAGTGTCGAGTCGATCCCGGGTGACCGATAGCTCGCCCGTTAAAGCCATGACCATCGATAGCAGGCGGTCAACGTCGGGATCAGAAAAATAATAGGGGCGCTTGCCTTTGGCCTTCCGCTGTAGTGTGACCTCTGATTCGTCCTGACTCATTTTTCACACCCATAAACAAACCAGACACCGCCCCCTCCAAAATCGCCACCCTGGAAGGTATTGGTGCGTTTGGTTTCCTGAAAAGCACTGGGAACCATAATCTGAATAGGCTTGTGGGACTGGAAACCCGAGTCATGGGCTAAGGCCTCCAAATCGAGTAAATGGCTTTTTCTCCAGAAGGGCTCATTGTTATTTTCGCTGTCCCAATCGAAGAGGAACGTATCGAAAGGTTCCATGCCCTCATAGGGTGGGGTCTCCACGTGCAACATCATGCCGCCAGGTTTAAGCACGCGGTGACATTCACGAATAATATTCTTGATGGCGGCAGAGGAAGTTTCATGGAGCAGAATATGCGAGACCACTAAGTCGAATGAGTTATCTTCAAAGTCGACGCTCTCGGCATTTTGCTGAGAGAAATGTACGGGAAGACCCATTGATGAGGCTCTAGCATGGGCATAGCGAAGCATGGGCGCGGCAACATCTATGGCATGAACTTCCGCGCCTTCGAAGCCGCTGACGTAGGGAAGGGTGCTATGGCCTACGGCACAGCCCATATCAAGAATCCGAGTGGGTTTTAGTTCGGGGTGTTCCTGCTTCAGCCAGGCCACAGTGCTGTCGCCCATGTCGGCGTTGTTAACGCCCATCTGCCCCATGGCATAAATGTAGACCGCACGGTCGTAAATGGCACCCTGAGCAACATCGTTTTCTATGTACTCGGTGTGATAACCCCCGGGCTGACAATGGATATCGACGGCTGTGTGGTAAGCCGGAATTTTTAAATCAGGATTGAGCCGTAGGCTACCAACCGCAGGCGTCTCAGAGGCCTGAGTCGCGAGCTTTTGCATAGCACGTTGCACGGGGATTTGTGCCGATGACCACATCATTTCCTGGCTGGTACGTAACAGAGAGCTCCACGCTTGATAGTGGGTATCCTGCTTCATCACCTGACCCACTTCTTGAATGGTTTCAGGTTCTCGTTGATGCTTTGCAACAAACTTGCCCTTGGCCCGTTTTTCGTACGCGGTTTTCAGCCCCGGGTGTAAATCAGTCACTAGGTGCTCTTTAAAAGAGCGCACGAAATGCTGTCGTGCAAGTTCATCATGGCTGGTGGTGGGGAGAGCGTCGTGGACTTGTTGTTCTTTGTAGGCGTTCGACATAGCAGTAGTCCTGTATGTTTACCGGGGAATAACCTGTTCGTTGAATATAGCCTAGTGTCGCCCGGTCGCCAATGGCTGGATTGTCGATCGTTTGTAAGGGTGGCAGCGATGGGCAGCAGCGCGCGCGATTAAAGCGATGACGGTTGCCCTTTACGATTTGAAGGTGCATCTTTGTGTTCTGCTTAAGCCACTTTTTGGGAGATTGGAGTATGAGTGAATCAGTAGCGCTGGTGACGGGAGCAGGTATTGGTCTGGGGCGGGCAACGGCCTTGGCTTTGGCCGATGCGGGCTATCGAGTCATTGTGACTGATGTACTGCTAAGCGAGGGTCAGGCAGTCGCCGATGAGATCGCTGCACTAGGCGGTCAGGCAGAATTTCACGGCCTTGATGTAACCGACACTCAGGCCGCTAACGCCGTTGTAAGTGCTGTAGAGGCGCGGTGGGGTGCATTGAGTGCATTGGTGCTCAATGCCGGCATTGCCCGCACACTCCCGCTGAGTTCCCTTGAGGATGACGCCTGGGACGAAACTATGAACGTAAATCTCAAAGGCATGATGCGCGTGATGCGTGCTGCAATACCGGGCATGCAAAAGGCGGGCAGGGGGTCAATTGTTTGTCTGTCGTCCATTGTGGGAGCGGTACTGGGTTGGTCGGAACATATCCCCTATGTGGCCAGTAAGGGAGGCGTGATGGGAATGGTTCGTTCTGCGGCACTGGAATTTGCCCCCCACGGTATTCGGGTTAACGGCATTGCTCCTGGGGTCATACGCTCTGCGCAAACACTCGATCCCGTTAATTCACTCGGTGAAGAGGGACTGGCTGCTTTTGCCGAGAGTGTGCCTTTGGGACGGGTGGGTAATCCTGAAGACATTGCCGATGTGGCGGTCTTTTTATTATCTGATAAGGCCCGCTATTTGACCGGTCAAATCATTCCTGTCGATGGCGGAACTACCATCAGTTTATAGCGAACAGCGACTTGCAGTATGGGTGACGCTCTAGCGCCAGTAGAGGAAGATGTTTTTGTGCGGTGATGATGCTTGCGGTTTTAAGTCGGAAGTAAAGCCTGTAAAAGCGGCAGATCACCCAAGTTTGGGCTCAAGTTAAAATCTGCAGGCAAAAAAAAGGCAGGGTATTTACCCTGCCTTTTTTTGTTTCGGCATTTAGAAGCTGTACTGCACTTCTACGCCAGCACGTCGCTGTGTGCCAGGGCTCACAAAACCGCCGCCAAACTCGGGGGCTAAAATCACCTCCGCGACAAACTGCTCATCGGTCAGGTTACGTGCGAAGGCCATAATGCTCCACTTCTCGCCGCGTAGACCGACACGCAGATTTGCCAGGCCGTATCCATCGACCTGTGTGCCACCTTGACCTGTCTCTGGATCCTGTCCGTAGTTCGCAGGTGGTCCGCCAAAGAGTGTCGCTGGAACCACATCGTCTTGCACGGTGTGGTACCAAGTGTCGCCTTGGTACGAATACTCAAGTCGGCTGAACAGCTCGAATCGACCCAATGGCAACGAGTACTGAATCGCCGCATTTGCCGTGAATTCGGGGTTGTTCGGTACGTCGTTGCCTGCTGTATAGGGCCTCAATGCGTTGACATCGATCTCGCCGTCGACCATTGAGTAGCCTGCATCAAATCGCAGGTTATCGGTGATCGCCCAAGCCGCGCTAAGTTCAAAGCCTTGTAACGTTACTTCATCAATGTTCTCAGCTGTTCGTAGCAAGCCGAAGGGGCCCACGAAGAACTCGAAGAACTGCATGTCGTCGACCTCGGTATGGAATACCGCTCCGTTCAGCTGCAAGTTTCCGTCCAGAAGTCCGGAGCGGAAGCCTAATTCGAAAGAGCTTGAGGTTTCCTCCCTAATAAGATCGGGCGGTGCTATTAAGGCGCCGCCGTTCTCAACGAGGTAGAAGTTGACGATTTGGCTCGCGCCGCTATTGTTGAAGCCACCCGCTTTAAAGCCCACGCCCCAACTGGTGTATAGGGTAGTGGCATCGGTAGCGTCCCAGGTCAGGCTGACTTTAGGCTGCAGTTGGTCAAAGGTTTCACTGTTACCCGGAATGCTGGAGCTCACCGTAAAGTCGTCGAAGTTTACGAAGCCGGGGTTCAGTGGTGAACCGCTCAGGGGTTGACCGTTTAAAGTACATTGCCCACCGCAGTAGTCGATATAGTTTGATAGAGCGCCATCTGCCGGTGAGGGCACGTTATTGGTGACATCCCGTTCTTCACGGTCGTAACGTAGTGCCACAGATAATTCCATGGCTTCGGTTAGGTCGTAGCTGATCGATCCGAAGGCTGCCATAACCGTTGTATCGAAGGTGTCATTCACCATTGCATCAGTGAACTGGTTGTAGATGGTGGTGGGTACATTGCTGGCAGGATTAGGCCAGTTCGAGCCATCATCTCGCAGTTGTGATACTGCCTGATACCGCTCGATATCGAGGTAATACAAACCGGCTTGCCAGCGCAATCGCTGATCCGAGTTGGATGTCAGCTGCACCTGAAAGCTCATGTCTTCTTGAAAACGCTCCTGGTATTGATAGCCGTCACAGGTAGTGGGGCTATAGGGTGGCAACACTTGTGCGCCAGGGGCTGAGCCAAAAATAAAGGTTGGGGCTGGCAGGGCGGTTACGCCGCCAGGTACCGATGGTGTGTATGAGGGGGTCAATGCATCTAGGGAATTGATACACGCCTCTGTGCCACCATAGAAGCCGAAAGCCCCGGATGTACCGTCTGCGATAAAGGTATCTTCAGTATCACTGTAGAAGCCCCAGGCAGTCAGTGTTGCCCAGTCCATGTCCCAATCTGCCTTTACTGAAAACTCAAGAACGTCTTGCTCGTTAACCGGTCTCACGTTTCCTGCAAAGACAAATTCGTGGGTGTTGACGTTTTGATAAAAGGACTCAACTCCCGGGGTACCGAAGCCCAGAAATGGCGGTAACTCAAAGGCAGCGTTGAATGTAATGGCAGCGGCTTCTGACTTGCCGTAACGCAGCTTGGTGTCTATGGATAAATTATCTGTAGGGTCAAAGACCAATCGCCCCTGGACCGAGTAATTCTCAGCATCGTCAACGACGTTGTCATCGAGGAATGAGTTTCTGTAGAAACCATCTGTGCTTCGATAGTCAGCGGTCAAACGACCCGCTACCTTCTCACCCAGTGGTCCAGCAACGGTGGCAAGACCGGTGTAGGTGCTGTCTTCAGCCATACTGATACGTACATCGCCCTCGAACTCTTGAGAAGGGCGCTTCGTCGACATGATAATGGCGCCTGCAGCGGCTGAGCGACCGTACAAAGCACCTTGGGGCCCCTTGAGAATTTCAATTTGCTCAAGGTCTGCATATTCCCGGTTAAAGGCGTAGGTGTTGATGTAGAGAATGCCGTCAATAATGAGCGCAAAGTTGGTCTCTGCATCTCGCGCCCCGTTAATACCCCGAATCGACACTGAGGAATCACCGGTCTCGACCGTATTAACAAAGCTCACGCCGGGCGTCTGGGAAATAAAGTCCTCGGCACGCTGAATGCCCATGTCATTGATCTGTCCGGCGGTAAAAGCGGTCACCGTACTGGGTACGTCCTGCAGTGATTCACTTCGTGCTCGAGCAGTAACGACCACTTCCTCGAGTTGGGCGTGGGCAAAATTGGGTAACGCAAGGCCTCCACCGACGGTTGTCAGCGCGGCAAGCGCAATCGATAGGTTGGTTTTTACTGTTGCGGGTCTTTTCTGTAATGGACTTTTCATATCCACGGATCCTCCAGTAAGCAGTTGGGAAGTGGCTTTTCTCGATGATTATTCTCCCGGTAAATACTGCTCTACCGAGTGCTTGGATTACTCTAGCTAATATAGCCCTGAAACATTTGTACGTACAATTACGGGATAAGCTCCAATATCGCCGCACGATGCGCCGGGGTCAAGTCTAAATCGTCAATGATATTCGAGGTATTTTCACCGACCTTGGCCAGTTTGGCGTTAATTTCAGCGGGTTCGCGCTGAAATTTAAGGGGATTACCAATGTGATCATTGCCTTGCTCGTCTTGCCAACGCATCTCCCGGGCTATGACATGGTCTGCTGACCAAGCTTCGTTGAGGTCCAGTACTGGGTTCCAGCAAATATCGCGGCCCTCAAACCACAGTTCCCACTGTTTCAACGTTTTGGTGCGGAATGTGGCGCGCAAAAAACCAATGGCGGGTTCATGACCGGAACCCGCGGGTCCTGCGACCGGTTGAATGAAGTCGGGACGCTCCAGCCCCTCAAACAGTGCCTTGACAAATTTGAGCTCACCGCCGCCCAAAGCCAGAAACCGGTCGTCGGCGGTCCTGTAGATATTCAGCATGGCGCCGCCGCCATGACTGCGCTCTGCAAGCTGATTGGGCGCATGTTTGCCAGCAAAGACGGGGCCTATTATGTTGGGTGATGCCGCCAGCACAGACTCGTGCATGCTGACATCGAGATAATCGCCTTCACCTGTCGTTTCGCGTCGTAACAGGGCCATGAGAATACCTGACAGTGCGGCCCAAGAAGAGAGCATGTCTGATATGGCGACACCAATAATTGCGGGGCCACTGTTCCCTTCGGGGGAACAGGACAAGCTCAATACCCCTGAAGCCGCAACGGTCGCAGTGTCGTGGGCTGGTTTGTCACGCCATGGCCCTGATTGACCGAAAGCCGAAATAGAGCAGTAAACGATCTTTGGATTGAGCGCTTTTACCGCGTCAGGCCCAAATCCTAATCGACTAATCACCCCTGGGCGAAACGCTTCAACAAGAACATCGGCGCTTTTTATCAGTTCGGTGAGTGCCGCTTTCCCAGATTCAGATTTTAAATCAAGGGCAATACTCTCTTTGCCTCGCTGAGTGTTTCGAAACATGACTGTTTCCCCACCTTGCTGCCATGGGAAGGCCTGGCCTGATCGGGTGGGCTCGGGCGCCTTGGGGTTTTCAACTTTAATTACCCGCGCGCCATGATCTGCCATCATTTGGGTGGCGGCTGGGCCAGGTAAAAAGAGCGATAGATCGATAACCGTGATGCCTTCAAGTTTCATCGGCGAGGCTCAGTTGGTGATGCCGTCGGCTGATAGCGCGCCTAGGGCGGTGGCGTCGAGGCCGAGCAGATCGCCCAGAATTTCAGCATTGTGTGCTCCTATCTCAGCCCCTGGCCAGTCTGTCCTGCCCGGAGTTTCTGAAAGTTTGGGCGCAATAGCTGGAATTTTTAAGGGACTACCGTTGACGTCTACCGATTCAAACATGCCCCGAGCAATGTAATGGGGGTCTGTCATCATATCTTCCACGCTGTAGATGGGTCCCACGGGAACTCTCACTGATTCCAGGCGGTCGATAATATCTTTCGAGGTGTTTGCGCCACACCAGTCGGCTAAGGCTTGATCAATGGCTTCCTGGTGAACCACTCTGCCTTGGTTATGTTCCATGGCGGGATCATTTGCCATGTCTTCGCGACCCGCCTCTTTCATGAGTCGCTTAAATATTGAATCGCCGTTGCCACCAATCACAACGTGCTTACCGTCTGAGCAAAGATACGTATTGGTCGGAACAATCCCAGTGATGGTCGTTCCTGATGGCTCTCGAACCACACCGGCCCCGTCGTATTCTGGGACGATACCCTCCAAAAGATTAAAGACGGCCTCGTATAGGGCTACATCAACAACCTGTCCCTCGCCCGATTTGTGGCGTTGTATGACCGCAAGTAAAACGCCCAGCGCGGCGTGAATAGCGGCGGCGGTATCGCCCAGTGAAATATTGGGGCGTACGGGCGCTTTACCCGGCTCCCCATTGATGTATCTAAAACCACCATAGCCCTCGGTGACTGAGGCATAGCCTGGCTTCGCTGAAAACGGACCGGTCTGCCCGTAGCCGGAGATTCGTGCGTAAATAATCCCTGGATTGACGGCTTTGACCTTCTCTGGACCCAGCCCCCACTCTTCCATGGCACCGGGTCGAAAGTTCTCTACGACAATATCGGCTTTACAGAGCAAATCGAAAGCTAATTCCTGCCCTCGCTCAGACTTCAGGTCTAGGGTGACACTTTTCTTGTTGCGCGCTAAAGAGTGGTACCACAGAGACATGCCGTCGCGAACTTCCCGCCACTGACGAATGGGATCGCCGGTGGGGGGTTCTACTTTGATCACTTCTGCCCCAAAGTAACCCAAAATTGTGCCTGCAAAGGGCCCTGCTAGCAGTTGACCCATTTCGACAACACGTAAACCCTCGAGTGGACGTTCACCGGTCATAGTTTGTTCCTCAGTGGATGGGCAAAACCTAATAAAGGCTCTGCTTGGATCTCATTGGCTCGTGCAGATGTTACCGAGTGCCCAGAGTATACGCCTGTCGGTTGTGGCTGGTTCTCGGACGCGATGTAAACATACTACTGACTTTGAGCCAAAGCTCAGTAAAGAGGCGCTATGCGGTCGCTATGGAGGTAGGCTTAGTGATGAGATAATGGTGCCCTAGGATCTCTGAGCTACCTATGAAACTACATGCCGATCTAACACGCCGTGCCGTTGTTAACAGTCTTGATCTCGATTGGGTGGCATCTCCCATGGCGGGTGTTTATCGGCGAATGCTGGACCGTGATGGCGATGAAATAGCGCGGGCAACGAGTATCGTACGCTACGAGCCCCAGTCTTTTTTTTCATCCCATACTCACAGTGGTGGTGAGGAATTTCTTGTGCTGGAGGGAGTATTCTCGGATGAGAACGGCGATTACAGCGCGGGGACCTACATTCGAAATCCAGTGGGCTCAACCCATACCCCGTTTTCCAAAGCCGGAGGTACCATTTTCGTAAAGCTCCAGCAGTTCCATAGCCTCGATCAGCAGCGAGTCTGTATCGACACAAAGGTAGCAGCTTGGCGTGACGGTTTGGTCAGCGGCACTAAAGTACTGCCTTTGCACCGCTACCGGGACGAGGTTGTATCGCTGATCCGCTGCGAACCAGGGGTTACGTTACCTGAGACCTTCTATCCCGGGGGTGAAGAAATACTGGTTCTTGAAGGGGAGCTCGATGATGATGCGGGTTGTGACAAGACCCACAAGAAGGGTACGTGGATTAGAAACCCGCCGGGCAGCCGGCAACGATACCGTAGCGAGCGTGGCTGCTTGCTCTATAGGAAGACGGGCCATTTGGCGCGCTGACAGCCGACAGTTTTCTGGCACATCAAGCCGCAGCAAGCGCCCGGTGCGTCCCACTAGCTGTTTGCAAAGGAAATAGCCTATGCTTGGCAAGCCACGCAACCGATGATTTGTTGGCATCACCGCATTATCGGGCCATGGCAATTGATATCCTCAGCCAGGGCACGACGGAAGGTTGAGGCTTCACCTAGGCCTAGCGGACTGCGGTCTTATTGTTGCGCCAACTGTGTTTGTAGCAGGGGGCTTTGCCACAGTTCAGTGGTCCAGAGGGTCGGCGATCGATAAAGCAATGCCGAACAAAGACGCCGTCATTCGATCATCGCAACGCCTAACGGTTGAGAACCTTGCTCTCGGGCACTAACGGAGTGTTATGAATACATTGGTAACTGCTATACCAGATCTTGCAAACGAGCTGCCGCCCGATGCAGAGGCTGTACCTAAGTGGCTAGAGCATGCCCTTCAAGTACCCAGAGAAGAGGGGTGGGTGGATTCCGGTGGATGCGCTATTCATTATTTCCGCTGGGGTGATCCAAAGAACCCCAGTCTATTGCTAATGCACGGGTTTCTGGCTCATGCGCGATGTTTTGCTTTCATCGCGCCTTTCCTGGCCGAAAATTACCATGTTGTTGCGTTTGACCTGTCGGGCATGGGTGATTCCGGGGTGCGGGAATGTTATCCCGATGCGGTTCGTGCGGCGGAAGTTGAGGACGTGGCTCGCGCTACTGGCATGTTTGATCATGAGGTAAAGCCTGTTGTAATCGCTCACTCTTACGGAGGCCACGTAGCAACGACCGCCATGACAGCAGGTAGTCATAGCCTGTTTGGTGGGTTGATTATTTGCGATTTAATGGTGTTACGCGCGGAACGTCTCAGGGCGCATTTTGGCAAAAGTAAGCCGCTGCCCTCAGATCCAAACCGCCCCAATCGGATTTATCCCGATTACGAGACGGCCAAGGGGCGCTTTGTCTTATCGCCTAAACAGGTGGTCAACGTTCCCAGTTTGTTTGACTACATGGCGTACCATTCTCTAAGACAAGTAGAAGGCGGTTGGACTTGGAAGTTTGACCCCAGCGTATTTCAAAGTGACTTTGGTCAAGAAGAGCGCATTTTTAGTCAGGGTAATATCATCGCGGCAACGCCAGGACGAAAAGCCGTCATTTATGGTCAGAACAGTGTCTTGTTCGATGATGATTCGGCCGAGTATTTAAGGGAGTGTGGTGCGGTAGAAGTTCCCATGATAAGCATCCCTGGGGCACGCCATCATCTTATGTTGGACGAACCTATAGCCTTCGTCAGCGCATTGCGCGCCATTTTGGCTTTGTGGGCCTCCCCTTCGAGCTAGGACAACATGGTAAAGCGTGAACGTTAAAGGGTTAACGGGCTGTGCGTCTGGTTATTCCTCGTCGGCCCCGGGGTCGTATCGAATTGCGTTGAGGTACCAAGTTTGCGGACCGGAGGGGCTATCTATGACCACTTCGGCATCGACGGGTTTACCCAGCAGTGCCCGACCTAAGGGCGAATCACAGCTAAGCTTTTGGGCGCTAATATCAAATTCGTCGGGTCCGACAATACGCCACTGATGTCTCTGACCGTCGGGGTTCTCGAGGGTCACATAGGCGCCAAAATAAGCTTTCTCAGGATTGGTCGGCGCCGACGTGACAACCGTCAGCTCATCAAGCCGCTTGCGCAAGAAACGAACCCTACTGTCAATTTCGCGAAGGCGTTTCTTGCCGTAAATGTAGTCGCCATTCTCAGAGCGATCGCCATTTGCTGCAGCCGCCTGTACTGCGGCGGTGACCACTGGGCGCTCTACTTTCCAAAGTTCCTTTAGCTCATCGCGCAGGCATTGCTCCCCTTCTGGAGTGATGTATGGAGAACCTTTGGGTCTAGGGGGGCGATAGCGGGACAATTGCAAACTCCTTATCTTGAGTTAAACCCTTGCAGGTGCAACCAATTTTCATAATGCTGTGGCCCTTATTGTGCCATCCTCAGAGCTCGCGATGACTTCTGTATTTTTTATGCGTCTGATCATGCCTTTTATCTTGCTTTACGCTTGCGGTGTTGGCGCTGAGAACTGCGTTACTTTAATGGGCGACCCTCGGCAGGGCGGTTTGCTGTGGGGGCAGGTAGCCCCCAATACCTCACTGACTCTGGGCGATATCTCCATACCGGTCTTGCCCGATGGGCGATTTGTTATTGGTTTAGGGCGAGACGCACCTCGGGAGCAAATTCTAGTAGTGGCAGCAGAGCGTTTGTGCTCTCAGCCAGTTGTGGCGATGCAGCGCACCTACAACGTTCAACGTATAGAGGGAGTCCCTCAAAAAACCGTGACGCCTCCAGAGGAGGTTCTTGACCGTATTGCGGAAGAACGTCGTCGCGTTCGTGCGGCTAAGGCTCGGCGAATCGAGCGTCCAGAGCTGTTAACGGCCGTGCAAGCAGGGCTTTCCTGGCCTGCGACAGGTAGAATTAGCGGAGTATATGGGAGTCAGAGGGTTTATAACGGTACTCCCGGGTCACCCCACTACGGGGTGGATGTAGCAGTGCCCACAGGGCACCCTGTTGTTGCTCCGGGTCCGGGGGTCATTACCCTCGCCGAGCCGGATCTTTTCTACTCAGGCGGCACAATCATTCTGGACCATGGCTATGGTCTGTCGTCCTCTTTTTTGCATCTCAGCAAACTGGATGTTGAAGTTGGTCAAGAGGTCAGCCGAGGTGACCTTCTGGGTGAAGTGGGTGCAACCGGGCGTGCGACCGGACCACATTTGGATTGGCGAATGACCTGGCTCAATGAACGTATCGATCCTCAACTACTTGTGCCAAAGATGCCCTTACAAGACTGACCGGTATCAAGAGGTGCGAATTGCACCGCCATACCCGTATACTTCCCCCCTGAAATTTTTATCGGAGAGCTTTATCGTGCTTGATCCCAAATTACTGGAGATTTTAGTCTGCCCAGTCTCCAAGGCACCCCTAGAATACCAGCCTGACCAACAGGAGCTGGTATGCCGGGCGAGTGGGTTGGCCTACCCAATACGTGATGACATCCCCGTTATGCTCGAAAGCGAGGCTCGCGCACTAAGTCTCGAAGAGCGTGAGCGATGAGCGCTGCCCTATGAGCGATACCATTTTTGGCAAAATTACTCGGGGTGAAATACCCAGTGAGTTTTTGTATGAAGACGAGCAATGTGTGGTTATTCAAGATATTCACCCACAAGCGCCGACGCACGTTTTAATCATTCCCAGAAAACCGATTCCACGCTTAGTCGATGCACAAACGACCGACTCGGAACTGCTCGGCCACCTCTTGCTGGTGGCAGGCAAGGTTGCCAGAGATCTAGGTGTGGGTGACGGTTTTCGCTTGGTGATTAATAATGGCGTAGATGGTGGCCAAACCGTTTTTCACTTACATCTGCACATACTTGCGGGGCGTACTTTATCCGAGGGAGAGTTGGCTGGAGGCCTTGCCTGAGCCGGCTGTGCTGTACGCCACGTCGTGTCAGTGGTTGCTTCAAGATTGGCTGGGGCCCGATACTTTTGCGCATGGCTGAAAGTGCAAATGGCTGAAAGTGGGAATGGCTTCGATAAAGACGGTCGCCACACGGTCGAAGTGATCAAGGTGGGCGCAATGGAGTTTGACATTAACAAGGGCTGTCTGGGCCCAAGGTATTCATGGCCATGGGGCCAAACGAGAACTTGCAATGAAAACAGCTGAAATACGTGAAGCGTTTCTGTCTTACTTTGAACAGCAGGGACACACCCGAGTTGGATCAAGCTCTCTGGTACCCCACGACGATCCAACCCTGCTTTTTACCAATGCGGGCATGAATCAATTTAAAGAGACCTTTCTGGGGTTGGAAACCCGGGCTTACCTACGGGCTTGTACATCACAAAAGTGTGTTCGTGCTGGTGGTAAACACAACGATCTTGAAAATGTAGGTTACACCGCACGCCACCACACCTTTTTCGAAATGTTGGGCAACTTTAGCTTTGGTGACTATTTTAAGCGCGAGGCCATTAATTTTGCCTGGACCTTTCTGACAGAGGTGCTGAAGTTACCCAAGGAACGCCTTTGGATTACCGTTCACACCTCTGACGATGAAGCCGCGGCGATCTGGATTGACGAGATTGGCATTGATCCCAGCTGCTTGTCCCGGCTGGACGAAGACAATTTTTGGCAGATGGGTGATACCGGGCCTTGCGGGCCCAGCTCCGAAATTTTTTACGATCATGGCGCCCATGTGCCCGGCGGGCCTCCTGGCAGTGCCGACGATGACCTCGATCGCTACATTGAAATTTGGAACCTTGTGTTCATGCAGTTTAATCGGGATGGCGCGGGGGAGTTGCATCCGTTACCGGCGCCTTCTGTTGATACCGGCATGGGTCTGGAGCGCATAGCGGCCGTTTTGCAGGGCGTGCATTCCAACTATGAAATAGATCTTTTTCAAACCTTGATCAAAGCCACTGCCTCGGCTCTTGCTGTCGCTGATCTGGAAGAGAAATCATTGCGCGTGATCGCGGATCACCTGCGCTCCTGTGCATTTCTCATTGCCGACGGTGTGATGCCTAGCAATGAGGGCCGGGGATATGTGCTGCGCCGCATTATTCGCCGCGCGGTGCGTCACGGCAACAAACTGGGTGCTACCCAGCCTTTTTTCGCGACCCTAGTGCCTGTGCTAGTGGCTGAAATGGGCGCAGCTTATCCTGATCTCCAAGCGAGTGAGAGCGCCATTGTGAAGGCGCTTCGTGCCGAGGAAGATCAGTTCGCGCGAACCCTAGACAATGGCATGGCTATTCTTGAAGAGGCACTGAGCAGTCTTGAAGGCGCTGTGCTTCCAGGAGAGCTTGTTTTTAGGCTCTACGACACTTACGGGTTCCCGGTTGATCTGACAAACGACATTGCTCGCGAGCGCAACCTTACCTTAGATGTTGAGGGTTACGATGAGGCCATGGCCCAGCAGCGCAAGCGCTCTCAGGAGAGCGGCAGTTTCAAAGTTGACTACAACGAGTCAGTCACAATTCCCGGAGAGACACAATTTACCGGCTACGACAGCACCGAAGGCTCAGGAACCATTTTGGCTCTGTTGGCCGAGGGTGAGATGACGCAGTCATTGGCTGCGGGTGAACAGGGTGTAGTGGTTCTCAATAGCACGCCTTTTTACGGCGAAAGCGGGGGGCAGGTAGGTGACTGTGGCTTGCTACAGGGAGATTCGAGCCGTGCGGATGTTACCGATACAACTAAGGCTCAGGGTCATCATTTTCACCACGTGCAGGTGACAGCGGGGTCCTTATCGGTGGGTGATGTGCTGACGTCTACGGTGGACAACGCGCTGCGTGAACGTATTAGGCTAAATCATTCCGCGACTCACTTACTTCATGAAGCGCTGCGCCGGGTATTGGGTAATCATGTCGTGCAAAAGGGTTCGCTGGTTGATTCGGAGCGGCTACGGTTCGATTTTTCTCACGGCGAGGCGGTGAGCGCTGCTCAAATTGAAGAAATCACTCACATTGTTAATGAGCAAATTCGGGGCAACAGTGCTACGACGACACAATTAATGGATATGGACAGCGCCGTTGCGGCGGGTGCGACTGCTCTATTTGGCGAGAAGTACGGTGACGAAGTGCGGGTATTGTCTATGGGGTCCCAAGGCTTTTCGGTGGAGCTCTGTGGCGGCACTCACGTTGATAGAACCGGTGATATTGGCCTGCTGCTAGTAACCGGTGAGTCAGGCGTCGCTGCGGGGGTGCGAAGAATAGAAGCCATCACAGGCAAGGCCGCTTTGGAGCAAAGCTTAGCCAGCAGTCAGCGTGTGGTCGATGTAGCTGAGGTCTTAAAAGCCACGCCAAACGCCGTTGTCGAGAAGGCCAGCGTATTGCGATCAGAGGTACGTGAACTGGAAAAAGAAGTGGCGCGCTTGAAGCAAAAGTTGGCCACTTCATCTGGGGGCGATCTCACACAGTCTGCGGTGGAGATTGGCGGCATTAAGGTGTTAGCCACTCAAATAGAGGGTGCCGATGTGGCAACGCTTCGTGAAACACTAGATCAATGTAAAAATAAGTTAGGTACTGCCGTGGTTTTATTAGCCGCGGTAGAGGGCGACAAAATTTCTTTAGTCGCAGGTGTCACCAAAGATGCCACCGACAAAGTGCGAGCGGGAGACGCCATTAAAGAGTTCGCCGGCCGCTTGGGTGGTAAAGGCGGAGGTCGTCCTGACATGGCTCAGGGCGGCGGTACCGATGTGGCGGCTCTGCCTGCGGCGCTAGCCGCCGTGCCAGACTGGGTTGCATCACAGCTTGCCTAGCTTGGCTCGCTGTTAGGAATAGCCGCTTTAACCAATGCCGATGGTGCGGGTGCCGCTTACGCAACGGTGCTTATGTGGTATGCTCCGCGCCCAATTTTAACTGACCGGCACGGGTTTTTATGGCCCTAATAGTTCAAAAATACGGTGGTACTTCGGTGGGCTCGCCAGAGCGCATTGAGCACGTTGCCGATAAGGTTGCGAGCTTTCATCGCGACGGCCACGACGTAGTAGTGGTGGTCTCAGCAATGTCTGGGGAGACCAATCGACTCATTGAGCTTGCGCATTCAATTGAAGAGTACCCCCAGCCAAGGGAACTCGACATGCTCGTGTCCACGGGTGAGCAGGTCACTACAGCATTGCTGAGCATGGCGCTCCATAAGCGCAAGGTGCCCGCGCGCTCTTACAACGGATCCCAGGTCCGTATTTTAACCGACACCGCCCACACTAAAGCACGTATTCAGCATATTGATGGCCACCGCCTACGGGCCGATCTCGATCAAAGGCGGGTCGTGGTTGTGGCGGGTTTTCAGGGCGTTGATCCAGAGGGCAACATCACAACGTTGGGGCGTGGTGGTTCAGACACCACGGCGGTTGCCCTGGCTGCGGCGTTATCGGCAGACGAATGCCAGATTTATACCGATGTTGATGGGGTTTACACGACAGACCCTCGGGTGGAATCGAGCGCTAGGCGTTTGGAAAAAATTACTTTCGAGGAAATGCTGGAACTCGCCAGTATGGGCTCTAAAGTACTGCAGATACGTGCCGTGGAATTTGCCGGTAAGTATGCGGTGCCTCTTCGAGTTCTTAGCAGTTTTAAAGAGGGTCCGGGGACTTTAATTACCATGGAAGAGGACGCTGATATGGAAGCGCCAACAATAGCGGGCATTGCTTTTAACCGTGATGAGGCCAAGCTCACCGTACTGGGTGTTCCCGATACCCCCGGTGTGGCCTATAAGATTTTGGGCCCGGTGGGTGAGGCCAATATCGAGGTTGATGTGATACTGCAGAATACCGGTGAAGAGGGGCATACCGACTTCACTTTTACTGTAGCCCGTAATGATCTCGAGAAAGCAAGAAAAATTCTTGAAGATTTGGTGGTACAACTGGATGCGAAAGAATTGCGTGCCGACGCAAAAATTGCCAAAGTGTCAATTGTGGGAGTTGGAATGCGCTCGCATGCTAACGTGGCTGCGCGCATGTTCAAGGCATTGTCAGAGGTGGGCGTCAATATTCAGATGATCAGTACATCCGAAATAAAGATATCGGTGATTATTGAAGAAAATTATTTAGAGCTTGCTGTGAGAGCTCTTCATACCGCATTTGGTCTTGAGCACAGCCCAGAAGGGCAATGATTAAGGTCGATTGTAGTTAGCTGAAAGGCTCTGCATAAGGCCGCATACAGGGAAGTTAGACATGCTGATACTAACAAGAAGAATGGGTGAATCTCTGGTGATTGGCGACAACATCACCATTACGGTTCTAGGGGTGAAGGGTAACCAGACCCGTTTAGGTGTAGATGCTCCTAGGGACGTTTCAGTTCATCGAGAAGAAATTCTTAACCGGATTCAGGGAGATACCCCCCCTAAAGACGGTGATAGTGACGGAAATACTCGCGACACCGATTAAACCAGTGTTTTTCAGCGAATTCTCTATGGTAGGATTCGCACCCTCCGGAGAAGTGGCCGAGTGGCTGAAGGCGCTCCCCTGCTAAGGGAGTATACGTTAATCGCGTATCGAGGGTTCGAATCCCTCCTTCTCCGCCATCCAAATAAAAGACGCCCCTCTGGGGCGTTTTTTTGTTTGGGGCTTTGAATATGGGAAGAGAACCCTCGGGTTCGACAAACTCTGTCTAGGGCAGAGTTTGGACGCGGAGCCGTAAGGCGGAGCGCCCTGGAAGGGTTCGAGCAGCGGAGGCAACGCTGCTCGAATCAATCCCTCCTTCTCCGCCATCC
>CALKNZ010000002.1 GCA_938091995.1 uncultured Luminiphilus sp.
GAGGCCGCACGAATCGCAGCGATTTTATCTAAGCCTTCGCGCTGAGCTTGATTGGCAAATTCAACAATTAGAATTGCGTTTTTTGCGACCAATCCGGCAAGGGTAATAAGTCCAACTTGAGAATAAATATTGACGGTGGTGAGGTCGACGAAGGTAATGGATAGCGCCGCAAATAGTGCGAGTGGAATGGAGCCCAACAAAATAATCAGCGGATCACGGAAGCTGTTGAATTGAATGGCCAAAACAAAAAATACCAGCGCCATTGCCGCGAGCAGCACGCCCAATAAGGTATTGCCCTCGCTGCGAAGTTCTCTTGATTCACCGGTGTAATCGAGCATGTAGTGACTGGGTAATATGTCGGCGGCAGCTTCCTCAATAAAGCTAAGACCCTGTTCCTTGGTAGTTCCGGGAATCACACCACCAAAAATTTTGAAGGCATTTTTTTGTTGAAAACGGGTGAGTGCCCGGGGCGAGGTCGTGCGCTCTAACGTAGCAATGGCCCCCAGTGGAATAAGCTCCCCTTCCAATGTGCGAATGGGAAAATCCAGGATGGCATCTGGAGAGTCACGCTCTGACTGGGCGACTTTGGGGATTACGCGATAAGCCCGGCCACGATCATCGTAGCGGGTAATGTAACCCTCGGAATTGAGCAACCCAACCTGACGCGCTACATCATCCAAGCTCAGGTTGAGATCGGCCAACCGCTGTTTGTTGAAGTCGATGCGCGCCTCCACCAAATCGACGCGTAAATCGGTATCTGCGAATAAAAACAACCCAGACTCTTTCGCCGCACGCACTATCGCCTGGGCATAGGGCAGCATGGTTTGTGCATCATCTGAACTGGCGATTGCCACTTCAACATCAAATTGACCTGCAGAGGGCAGGCCCGAATCTGCAACGGGGAAGGCGTTTAGAGAAGGTATTTCCTGAAGTGCGCCATACATGGAGAAAAGCATGTCCTGAATTGACTGGCTGCGGTCTCCCGGTGCACTAAAATCCTGTCCGCCATAACTGGCTGAAGGCATGATCATTTGCCAAATCTCCGTGGCGCCTTCGAAGGAACCCATGGTACTGACGATGTCTTCCATACCTTTATACGTGTCTTCGATCGCCGCCTCAGGTGCAGCATCTGCAATGACATTAACGCCACTTTGATCCTCTACCGGCGCCAGCTCTTTGAGTGAAAATAGGTAAAGCGGTCCGGTGAGAAGACTAAAAAAGACCCCCATAAAGATAAGTTGCCAGCGGTAACGAATGGAAAAATCGACCAGGCGTGCATACTGCTTGGCGGTGACATCGAAGCGTCGATTGACCCAGCGGGTTGCTCTGGTCTCTTCTCCATGGGAGGGGCAAACCCAAGCACTCATAATGGGTGATAGGGTTAAAGCGACCAGGCCCGATATTAAAACAGCGATGGCGAGGGTAAACGCAAATTCTTTGAACAGCACGCCAGTGAGACCGCTAAGAAGACCAATGGGCGCATAGACCACCGCCAGTGTCAGGGTCATAGCGATAATGGGCGCCAGCAGACGGCGTGACGAACGCAGTGCGGCTTCACGACGCGACATGCCTTGCCGTAAATTGCGCGCCACATTCTCAACCACCACAATCGCGTCGTCCACGACAAGCCCTACTGATAGAACAATGGCAAGAATGGTCAGCAGGTTCAGTGAAAACCCCATCAGCGACATGGCAGCCATGGCCCCAAGCAATGAGATGGGAATGGTTAGTAGAGGGACTAAGGCGGTGCGCAGCGATCCCATTAGGGCGACAACAACAAAGCCTACCAAAAAGATTGTTTCACCAAGGGTGATAAAAATCTCTTTGAGTGAATCCCTCATGTAACGGGTGACATCGAAGGCGATGAAAAATTCGAGGTCTTCCCGCAGTGATGCGTTGATAGCATCGACCTCGGCGTATAGTGCATCGGCGACGGCTATTTCATTCGCCCCGGGCGCAGGATAAATACCGATGAACACAACATCGAGCATGGAGTGTCGAGAGAGCTGGGTTTGCTCCTCAGACCCAGCCATAACCTCGGCGATATCTCCTAGGCGAATATCTACATTGCCCTCTGCGCGCAGCAGAATATTGGCAAAATCCTCAGGAGTTTTCGCCTCGGTGTTGGTGACTAAGTTAATGCGTTGCAGATTATTCTGTGAGCGCCCCAAGGTGCTAATGACGTTGTTTTGATACAGGGCGTCTTGTATGTCTTGGGCACTAATATCCAACGCCGCCATTCGTGCCGTATCGACCCAAATGCGCATGGCGGGTCGAATACCCGAGTTAATGGCATTTTGGACATTGGGGAGTGACGTGAGTCGAGGCAGCACGTCTCGCTGCATCAGGTCGGTAATACTGGAGCTGGTTTCTCCTTCGGGGATCGACATGGCGAGATAAAAGCTTGCGTAGGGGCTATCAGCTCTGACTATTTCGATAGCAGGGTCTTCTGCGCCACTGGGTAGCTCAAATCTAATTTGGCTCAGCCGAGTGTTGAGTTCTGCCAATGCATCAGTGCTGTCTTCGTTGAGTTTGAGCCACACCTTAACGAGGCTTCGACCCGCGGTGGTCGTAGATTCCACGTAGTTAACCCCGGGAATGCTTGAGGCCACCCTTTCGATAGGTTCGGTAATAAATCCGCGTACCGTCTCAGCACTAGAGCCCGGATAAAACGTATTGATTTCCAAAGAAGTGCTTTCAATAACAGGGTATTGAATGACTGGTAAAGTGATCGCAGCTTGCACGCCGATTAGCAGCAGTGCCAAGGACAACACGACAGAAACGATAGGCCTGCGGACAAAGATGTCAGTCCAGCGCGAACGGTTTTCCGGATGCTCAGTCACTGACCGGCGCTCGCAGTGGCTAGCTTAACGAGGCCGCCATCACTTAACTTAAAGGCACCTTTGAGGGCAATTTGTTCACCGACCTGTAAATCACCCTGGGCCATAATGACGCTATGCTCTTCGCCGATGACGTTGATACGCCGGAGCTGGGCTTCGAGAGGAACATAAGCATCGGGTTTGCCGTCTTCTAGGACGAAGACGTGGGGTCCTTCGGTGTCCCAGCGAACTGCGGGTACCGGCAACGTGAACACGATTTCTGGTTGTCGGGTTCTGACTTCTATCAGGACGAGCTCGCCGTGGCGAAGTCGTGCATCGTTGACCTCGGCGCGCACATCAAAAGCGCGAAGACCGGTGCCCAAGGCATCGGCGACGGCCGTAATTTTGGCATCACCAATGATTTCTCGATCTAAGGAAAGTAATCGGACGCTATCCCCCACAGCGACTCGTGCGACCCCTTGGGGTATCTTGAAGTCGATCCAGCGCCTATCACCGGTACCATGCAAGGTGGTGAGTTGGTCTCCCGCTTGCATGAGATCTCCTACTGATTGCGTGTAAATGCCCAGTTTTCCTGTGAACGGCGCGCGCAGCGCGAGGCGGCTGATCCGAGCTTCAGTTGCGGCGATTTGTGCTTTAAGGCTCAGCTCTCTGGCCTCTAAGGTATCTAGCTGATCCTGTGACGCCATACCGTCATTTCTGAGTTGCCGGGTGCGTTTAAGTTGTAGCTCAACGAGACTTAAGTCAGCGCTCAATGCTTCTTGCTGTGCCTTTAAGTCATCGTCGAATAACTGGACAATAACGTCGCCCTTAGCCACTACCGTGCCCGCAGCTGCCGCTAGGTTAATAATACGTCCAGTAGCCTCTGCGGTGAGCTCAACAAACTGTGGCGCTCTAACCGTTCCCGTGAGGCGGCGTACCGCAGTCCACTCTTGCTGCTCTACTGAGGTCGCGGTTACCACAGAGTAAGGCGGAGGAAAGCTGGCGGCCATGGCCATGGCTTCGCTGATTTGCCGGTATTTAAAGCCAGCTAAACCGCCTGTCACCGTTAGGCAAACAAGCAAAGTGATGAGCCACGAAAGTATGCGCATGGTTATTTCCGGTTTTCAGCTGTTAGATAAAGGTCGTTGTTAAAGGCACAAGCCGCCTCCGGCTACGGCTTAGTCGCTGCTTTGGGGTACGAACCCTTCGGCACGATCGTGGTTCTCGCCTGAGAGGTACTTGTCCATCTGATCCTGAAGGTACTTACGCGCCTCGGGGTCCATTAGGCTCAGTTGTTTTTCGTTAATCAGCATCGTTTGCTCAGCTTGCCAGGCCTGCCAGGCTTTTTTTGAGACCTCTTCAAAAATTTTCTGCCCTTTGGGGCCCGGTAAAGGCGGCCGATCGAGGCCTTCTAGCTCCTCTCCAAAATGCTTGCAAAACACCATTCTCGTCACGGGGAGCCTCCCTGAGTCTTCAATTGAGTCGTATTTGAGGTCATTGATGCAGCGCCAAAGTCTCAAGAACGTGGGTGACCGGCGTCGGTAGACCAATGTTGTTGGCCTTTCGCGGGTCAATCCATTGCATACAGTTTACCTCAGCCACTGTGTCGGGTGCTCGATTAATCTTCCGGAGAATTGGACGTATGATCAGTCGGTAATGACTAAAGCTGTGTTTAATAGGCTCGAGGTTTATCGGTGACTCCCCAGCTATGCCTTGCATCGTTGTGAGGTTGGCGGGTAAATCCTCGGTGTGGGAGGTTTCAGGAAAACACCAAAGTCCTCCCCAAATACCCTTATCAGGTCGTTTCTCCATAAGCACAGAGCCATCGGGCCTTTGAAAAATGACGAAGACGGTCTCGCGTTCGGGTAGGGTTTTCCGAGGTTTTTTGCCGGGAAAGTTTCCCTGTTCGGAGCGACGATAGGCTATGCAGGTTGCGCTTAGAGGGCAGTCCTGACAGCGGGGTTTGCTTCGAGTGCAAAGTGTTGCACCTAAATCCATGATGCCTTGAGTGTAGTCGGCCACGCGCTCGGTAGGTGTGTATTCTTCTGCGAGTACCCAAAGTTTGTTGAGGGTTTTTGTTGTACCTGGCCACCCTGCCACAACATCGTGCCTTGCCAATACCCGTTTGACATTGCCATCGAGGATAGGCGCTCGGGTGCCCATAGCCAGGCTAAGTATTGCCCCGGCGGTCGAGCGTCCCACACCGGGAAGCCTCAGCAAACCCTCTAGGTCCTCGGGGAATTGCCCCCCATATTCACTGGCTACCAGCTTGGCAGCACGATGTAAGTTGCGAGCTCTGGCGTAGTATCCCAACCCTGTCCAGAGATGGAGCACCTCATCTTCAGTTGCTTGCGCGAGCCCCTCCACCGAAGGGAACTGTTCAAGGAATCTCTCGAAATATGGAACGACGGTTTGCACTTGGGTCTGCTGCAGCATGATTTCTGACAGCCATACCCGATAGGCTGTTTTAGATTTTTGCCAGGGCAGGTCATGGCGCCCGTACTGGTCGAACCATTCTAAAAGTCTAAAGGAGAAAGAGGTCATGGTTGGCAACGGCTCACCGCTAGGCTAGGCAATAGATTACATGTACGGCGAGCGCTTCTCGGATACAATAGCGTCTATTGTAGCGCGCCTGAGGCGCAGCAGCCTAAAAGTCATCTATATCCCAGGAGCAAAGGTCATGGCTACGGAAACGACGCCGCGCAGCGCTAGTGTGGAGCGCACCACCTTGGAGACCAGCATCAGTGTCGAGCTTTGCCTCGATGGTTCTGGCCAGGCTGAGTTCGATACTGGGGTGCCTTTCCTCGAGCACATGTTGGACCAGATAGCTCGCCACGGCATGATTGATTTGAAGATCGTTGCTAAGGGAGACCTCCACATTGATGGGCATCACACGGTGGAGGATATTGGCATTACTCTGGGTCAGGCATTTTATAAAGCTGTCGGCGAGAAGACCGGTTTAGCGCGCTATGGTCACGCTTATGTGCCGTTAGATGAGGCCTTGTCTCGGGTCGTGGTCGATTTTTCGGGTCGTCCGGGCCTTGTTTGGGAGGTCCCTTTTACTCGCGGCATGATTGGGTCTTTTGACGTCGATCTCTTTGTCGAGTTTTTTCAGGGCTTCGTAAACCATGCTCTGGTGACTTTGCACGTAGATAATCTGCGTGGTCATAACGCACACCACCAGGCAGAAACCGTGTTTAAAGCTTTCGGGCGTGCGATTCGCATGGCACTTACCCCCGATCCCGCAATGGCGGGCATAACACCCTCGACGAAAGGCACGCTTTGACGCCGTGACAAGCTATGTTGCTGTTATTGATTACGGCATGGGTAACTTGCATTCGGTTGCCTCAGCCCTAGAACATGCGGGTGCATCCCGTGTGGTGGTCAGTCATGATCCCGACGTTATTGCTCAAGCAGACCGTGTAGTATTTCCCGGTGTCGGCGCGATGCAGGATTGCATGGCTGAAATTAATCGCATGGGGTGTGACCGCCTACTCAAAGCGGTTCTGGCATCAGCCCATCAGCCGGTGTTGGCAATTTGTGTGGGTATGCAAGCGCTGCTCGAACACTCTGAGGAAAATGGTGGCGTAGATACGCTGGGAATTATTCCGGGTCGAGTGAACTACTTTGGTGCGGGTTTGCAAGATGAGCAGGGCCAGCGTCTCAAGGTTCCTCACATGGGTTGGAATGAGGTGGTTCAAACCAGCTCCCATCCATTGTGGGCAGGCATAGAAAATGGGGCGCGTTTTTATTTTGTACACAGTTATTGGGTGGAGCCCAGTGACCCCTCGTTAATGGTGGGTAGCTTCAATTATGGCGTGACAGGGTGTGCGGCATTGGCTCGTGATAATCTCTTTGCCGTGCAATTTCACCCCGAAAAAAGCCATTTGGCAGGGCTGCAGTTGCTGTCTAACTTTCTGACATGGGACGGAATATGCTTGTAATACCGGCGATAGATTTGAAAGATGGTCAGTGTGTGCGTTTGCGCAAGGGGCTTATGGAGCAGAGCACCGTATTTTCCGATGATCCTGCAGGAATGGCTAAAATTTGGCGGGACAAAGGCGCGCAGCGACTGCATTTGGTTGATTTAAATGGGGCTTTCGAAGGGGCGCCGGTTAATGATGCTGCTGTTGTCGAGATCCTGGCTACTACCGGGGACATGCCGGTGCAAATTGGGGGCGGTATTCGCGACCTCGGAACCATGGAACGTTATCTGAATTTGGGCGTTGAGTCGGTCATTATTGGTACCGCTGCGCTCAAAGATTCTGCGCTGGTTCGCGTTGCTTGCCGTGAATATCCCGGACGCATCATGGTGGGTATTGATGCCAGAAATGGCTGGGTCGCCACCAACGGTTGGGCGGAGGTTTCTGACATTCAGGCGACCGAGCTCGCCAAACGCTTTGAGCAAGCGGGGGTGAGTGCGATTATTTATACCGATATTGATCGAGATGGCATGATGCAAGGTGTCAACGTTGTCGCGACTTTGGAGATGGCTAAGGCGTCCTCGATTCCGGTTATTGCTTCGGGGGGCATTTCGCACCTTGATGATATTCGTATGCTGGCGCAATACGGTCGCCAAGGCATTATGGGCGCAATTACAGGACGGGCAATCTACGAGGGCACTCTGGATCTGGAAGAAGCGCAGGCTTGCGTCGCTGCCATGCAGAGCGTCGACTAGTGCCACTTGCGCGTCGCATTATTCCCTGCCTTGACGTTGATCAGGGCCGAGTTGTTAAGGGTGTTAATTTTGTAGGGATTAGAGATGCCGGCGATCCGGTCGAGATAGCCAGGCGCTATAACGAGCAAGGCGCGGATGAAATTACCTTTCTCGATATTACCGCCAGTCATGAACAGCGTGATACCACGGTTAAAACGGTTGAGCGTATTGCTCGAGAGGTCTTTATCCCGCTCACTGTTGGTGGAGGAGTGCGTGCGATTAGTGATGTTCGGGCATTGCTTAACGCAGGCGCTGATAAAGTGAGTATTAACACCGCCGCAATCCACAACCCCGACCTTGTCGAAGCCGCTGCCGCGCGTTTTGGGGCGCAGTGTATTGTGGTCGCAATGGATGTAAAGCGCGTGAGTACAAATGATGAGCCACCCCGATACGAGTTGTTCACTCATGGAGGTCGCAGGCCTACCGGTATTGAAGCGGTGTCTTGGGCGCGCAAAATGGCCGCCAAGGGTGCCGGGGAAATACTACTCACTAGCATGGACCGTGACGGCACGCGGGACGGATTTGAACTTACCGTTACGCGCCAGATTAGCGAGGCCGTCGATATTCCTTTGATTGCGTCCGGTGGTGTCGGCTCATTGGAACATTTGGCCGACGGAATCACCAAAGGTGGTGCCGATGCGGTATTAGCGGCCAGTATTTTTCACTTTGGGGAATTTACCATTCCCGAAGCCAAGGATTACCTCGCGGCTCGTGGGATTGAGGTGCGCCGATGATTTTCATGACAGCGCGCTATTTGTGACGCGCTAACCACTGTGACATCTGCCGGCAGACGCGGCAGCGCTCGACTGAGGGCTGTCAGTGTTGCGGCGTGTGGATGTCCGATAGCAATGGCATAGCCTTCTACCAGAGCCCGACGAACAGCTTCTTTAATTTGAATTTCCACTGCGGCAAGCTCGGGGGTGTTATCAAGAAACACCGTTCTTGAGGCGCTGGGAACGCCCTGGGCTTTTGCGGCATCTCTAGCCACTGTCTCAGCGGTGGTTCTGGAATCAATAAAGAACATATCCTGAGCCGCCAACTCGGACATTAGCGCATCCATTGCGTGGCGGTTGGTAGTGAGTGCGCTACCCATGTGGTTATTCATACCTGCGGCCCCCGGTACCGACTGCAGCGCCTCCTGAACTCGCTGACCGATGTCGGCAATGGGTAATTGTCTATCTAAAACCAGCGGATCTGAAACTCGAGTCCGGATCGCTGCCATTGGCATATGCACCATGACCTCTTTGCCATGCTTCGCACTGAGATCGGCAACTTCCATGGCGTAGGGTGTCCCAGGAATAACCGACAAGGTTAGCGGCGCCGGTATTGCTGCGGCTGCCTGGGCTGAATTTAGGTTGTAACCCAGATCATCGATGATGACCGCGAGATTGCCGTGTTCATGGAGGGGGCAAGTTGCGGCTCCAAGCCCCTGACTGGCTAGAGTTCCAAGAAGTAAAAACCCCACTAAGTGCAGTTTTACTGTAATGGTATGTACTCCATCGCTGTAGCTTGGGTGTGTTATTCCGACTGAGGTCGGGGTTTTTTTGGGGCCGTCAAAGCATTTTTTCCACCTACCATATATTGGGGTGAATATATGCTCATACCCCAAGATATGCCGCCTGTGTCTGGAATGCAATAGTACCCGAGGGATAAGAACCTGTGTAAAACCTGTACATTACCGGTAAGTATGTACTCACTATTCATTATCGCAGTAAATTGTCCATTCAAGGCTTATAAAAAGCCTGTGGATAGACCTTATGAAGTCAGAATTTTTCTGTCAGATCATGGCTAGATGGGCCACAAGGGGCGCCTATATGGCACCCCGGGAGAGCGGTTAATGGCACCCCGGGAGAGCGGTTAATGGCCCCACCCGCGGAGTATCCGGTTATTGGCGTTATACCCGCCTCGGGCACCCCGAGGACCGGTGTCATAGCTGGGCAGGGGGGGGGTCGATTTTGGCCGGTTTGGCAGCCTCCATAGGTTTACGCTGTGCTAGCAGATTGACGCCCCGCAGGAGGGTGAATGCTTCATAAAGCTGATTGTCATTTTCCCTCAAATTCGCCAATGATTCACTTTCTGAGCCCGCGTCCTGAGGGTTGGCGTCTGCATTACTGTTTAAGCTTCCCTTGAGGTCCGACTCCTTAATTTGTCGACCTTCCATACTGGTGACCCGCGCGCGCTCTACCACAATGTCAGGCACGATGCCCTCGGCCTGAATAGACCGACCCGCGGGTGTAAAGTAGCGCGCGGTCGTGAGTTTTACGGCTCGCGTCTCTGAGACAGGCAATACGGTTTGAACTGATCCTTTACCAAAGCTACGTGTGCCCATAATCACAGCGCGCCCAACATCCTGCAGGGCGCCGGCGACAATCTCTGAGGCACTGGCAGAACCTCCATTAATGAGCACGACAATCGGTGCACCTCCAAGACGATCACCGCTCGTCGCTTCAAAACGTTCCTGTGACTTGGGGTGCCGGCCCTCGGTATAAACTACCAGGCCACCGTCCATAAACAGGTCTGAGACGGCCACGCTGGCTCCCAGTACTCCACCGGGGTTATTTCGTAAATCGATCACCAGACCTTTAAGTTCACCCTGTGCAAATAGCTTATCCAGGGCGGCGCCAGCTTCATCGCCTGTAGGACGACCAAACTGAGCAATGCGCAAGTAGCCATAATCGGGCGCCAGCAGCCGCGAGCGCACGCTCGCCACTTTAATGGTGTCTCGGACCACGGTTACTTCAAGTGGCTCTGATGTGCCCGGGCGGCCAATCTCTAAATCAATGGGTGTTCCGATGGGACCACGCATAAGCTGGACCGCCTCATCAATGGTCATTCCCTTAACCGACTCGCCGTCGAGTTTCAGTATAACGTCGCCGGCCTGCAGCCCCGCTGCAACTGCTGGAGAGCCGTCGATTGGGGCAATAATCTCTATGTAGCTACCACGGCGTCCAATTTCAATGCCGAGTCCAGAGAACTCGCCCTCTGTAGTCGTTTGCAAGTCACTGTAGTCTTCTTTTGTGAGGTAGGCAGAGTGCGGATCGAGGCCTTCAAGCATGCCTCTTACTGCAAACTCAAACAATTTGCTGTCGTCTATTTCTTCTACGTAACCCGAGCGAATTTGGTGAAAAACGTCGGCAAAGGTCTGCAGTTCTGCCAGCGGTAGCGCGCCTTTATCTGCCTCGGTGGCAGGTTTGGCCGTTTCCGGCTTGGGCTCGAGGGATTCCGGGCTTGAATCAGCGGCCTCAAAAACAGGGTTGGGCGCATCTGATACCGTGTCGGTAGTTTGTGTGTGACCGATGGCGGCATAAGCCGTCAGCAGTATCGTGGTAACAACAAAAATGAGAGACCGCATCAGCTGTCGGCTTCCTAAGTAGTGGGAACAACATATTACCCGATTGTGGTGTTCAGCTGGGCCTGGGATCAGCGCTTTATCCAGCGCCCGGGATCAACGGGTTTTCCCTCACTGCGTATTTCAAAATAGAGTCCTGGTTCAAGAGCACCGCCGCTGGCCCCAACTGTCGCTATGGTTTCACCGGGCGCCACCCAATCACCTACTTCTTGGCGAAGACTGCGATTTTGGCCATAGAGACTAAAGTAGCCTTCGCCGTGATCTAAAATTATGAGCAGCCCTTGGCCACGAAGCCAGTCAGCATAAACCACTCTGCCATAGTGCACTGCCAGCACGTTGCTGCCCGCGGGGGCCGGTATTAACCAGCCACGCCAGACCATATCCCCAGAGTTTCGAGAAGCGCCAAAGCGATTGCTGACCTTGCCCTGTGCAGGGAAGATCATTTTGCCCTTTGCGTTGTCGAAAGGTACATAAGCACTTGGTGCTTCAAGTTCACTCAATCTCTGTCGCAGTTCATCGAGTAGATCACCGAGCTGGGCCTGATCCTGTTCTAGCTTCGCTACGCGAACCGAATCGCTAGACAGAGACTTCTCAATGGCAGCTAGGGCAAGGCGCCGTTCTGTTTGCAGATCAGTTGCACGCTCACGCTCTTTTTCTAACGCAGCACTTTGCTGCGCGAGCTCTACCTGTGAAATACGAAGGGCATTGGCATTGTTTTGAACCCGCAATAATAGTGCCTGGTAGCGCGCTACCGCTTCACTGCGCTGCTGTAACAGCTTATTAAAGTAGGCCAGGTTGAGCGCCATCTCATTCGGACTCTGATCGCCGAAGAGAATGCGTAATCCTCCGCCCTCGCGGAGTGCCCACAAGGCTCTAAAGTCACGGGTCATGTTCTTTTGCTCTATGACCACATCATCCTGAAGCCGATCACGCTCTTCTTCCAGAGCGGCGAGACGGGGGAGTTCGCGCGCTATTTGCTGTTCAATAGTGCGCAGCCTTTGCGCCAGTTTGCCGATGGATTTTTCCGCATCGGCCAGCCGTGTTTGTAAAACACCTTGCTCATTTTGTTTGGTTAAAATGTTGCGCTGAATTTCACTGATTTCAAGTTGCAGTGCTTCAAGCTGTGCCTCAGTGTCCTTTTCAGTAAGCTGTGCTCGTGCATTAACCGCGTATACCAATAGGCTGGTAACTACCGCTAGTAATAACCCGCTTCTGAGAGGCGGCGCCATGGATTAATCTGTAGACACAAGCAATGAGGTACCGGACATGGCACTGGGCTGCTCAGTTCCCATTAGCGCCAGTAAGGTTGGCGCGATATCAGCAAGTACACCGCCCTCCTGCCGCAGCATGGGTTTATGACTCCCAATATAGACCACCGGCACATGTTCGGTCGTGTGTTGGGTATGGTTCTGGCCGCTATCGTAGTCCAGCATTTGTTCGCAGTTGCCATGATCTGCGGTAATCAGGGCCTGTCCGTTGGCCGCGAGTACCGCGGTTTCGATTCTATGAATACAGGCATCGAGGGTTTCCACGGCGGTTACCGCCGCATCAAAGACGCCGGTATGTCCCACCATGTCTCCATTCGCAAAATTAACAACGATGCAATCAAAACTCCGGTTTTCTATGGCGTTAACAACTTCGTCGGTGACGGCCTCGGCACTCATCTGAGGTTGTAAATCATAGGTGGCGACGTCTGGAGAGGGAATGAGTATGCGCTGCTCTCCTTCAAAAAGGGCCTCGCGTCCACCGCTGAAGAAAAATGTAACGTGGGCATATTTTTCAGTTTCGGCAATACGCAGTTGTGAGAGGCCCTTTTTTGCGAGGACTTCGCCGAAACTATCGCTGACGATGTCAGGTGGGAATGCGACAGGGCAGTCGAACCCGCTGCTGTACTCAGTTGTACAAACTAAGTTAATCGTGGGTCTGGACGGTCGTTTAAAGCCGGTGAAGTCATCTTTTGTTAAGGCTTCGGTGAGTTGGCGAGCACGATCAGCGCGAAAGTTCATAAAAAGTACGGCATCGCCATCAGCTAATACGGCGGGTGATCCAACGCTCGTGGGGGCAACAAACTCATCGGTTTCACCGCGATCGTAGGCCGCTTCTAGCCCCGCGATGGCTGAAATCGCTGATTGTTCGGCGTCGCCCAGACAAAGTAGGCGATGGGCTTTTTCAACACGATCCCAGCGCTGGTCGCGGTCCATAGCCCAATAGCGCCCGGTAATAGTGGCTAATTGACCTACCCCTAGCTGCTCAATGACTGCTTCAGCGGAGCGAAGTGAGGTCAGCGCGCTTTTCGGCGGCGTGTCTCGTCCATCGAGAAACGCATGTAAATAAATTTTTGAAGCGCCCTTTGCTGCGGCCAGGCGCAGCATCTCAAAGATGTGCTGCTCATGACTGTGCACGCCACCTGAAGACAGTAGTCCCATAATGTGCACGGCCTTGCCTTGGCTAACGGCGGACTCAATTGCCTGGCAATAGGCTGGGTTTTTTTGAAAGCTGCCGTCGGTAATGGCCTTGTCGATTTTTGAAATCGATTGATAAATGACGCGCCCAGAACCGAGGCTCATATGCCCCACCTCACTGTTGCCCATTTGACCTTCGGGTAAGCCCACATCTTGGCCCGAGCCAGAGATCAAAGTTGTCGGTGCTGTTTTCCAAAGCCGATCCCATGTTGGTGTGTCTGCTGCTGCAATGGCGTTATCTCTGGGATCTTCACGGTGGCCAAACCCGTCCAGAATGATCAATAGCGTTGGTCCTTGTTCGGCCTTATTCATCGTTTTGAAAATCCTTTGTCGTTTTGAGGCGGGGGTATTGTAACCTTGCCGGTGGAATTAAGCCCATTAACCCTGCTGGAGCGCTATGGCGCAAACCGTTATACTCCCGCGCCAGTCCCACAAACAGTGGGCGCCAGCCACCCCATGAGACCGCCGTGCAACTAGACCTTTTAATAGAATTTTTTAGCCAGCAGTGGCTTTTGTTACTCGCTTTAGTGGCGGTATTAACCATGCTTTTTTTGCATGAATCCCGCAAAGCAGGTCCCGCGGTATCGCCTCAACAAGCAATCAACTTAGTCAATGGTGAGGGCGGCGTCTTTTTGGATATCCGTGACGGCGCCGAGTATAAAAAGGCGCATATTGCCGACGCCCAGCACATTCCCCTGGCCCAGCTAGGAACCCGAACAGCAGAGCTCTCCGGTTTTGAAGATAAGCCGCTTATTGTCGTTTGCAAGTTGGGCCAATCATCGGGCACTGCAACACGTCAGCTGCGGGACGCGGGCTTTACCCGCGCGCAAAAAATGTCCGGCGGTATGATGGAATGGGATGCCATGAAACTACCAGTGGTCAGCTCCTGATGCCTGAAATTGTTATGTACACAACCCGTTGGTGTCCTTTTTGTGTCGGTGCCAAGACTCTGCTAAACAAGAAGGGGGTCGCTTTCTCCGAAATATCCGTTGACGGGGATCCGGCGCTGCGCGCCAGTATGGCCGAGCGTGCGGGCGCCACAAGCGTCCCTCAAATCTGGATTGGTGATGCGCATATCGGTGGCTGTGACGAGCTTTTCAGTCTCGACCGGCAAGGGCGTCTCGATAGTATGCTGTCGGAGCAGGCCTGACGGGTTAGACTTCACCATCAATTTTTCACAACACCGCTAACTTTCAATAACACAGCTAATTAAGGAGTCGTTCCATGGCTGAAGAACAAGCCGCCGCTGAGGGTCAGCCACCCCAGCAGCAATTTACGTTGCAACGGATTTATACCAAGGATATCTCCTTTGAATCACCGTCCACTCCGCAGATATTTCGTCAGAGCTGGCAGCCAAACGTCAATATTGACTTAAATACTAAGAGCTCCAGGGTCGACGAGGAGGGTAATCATGAGGTGGTGTTGACCTTAACGGTTACCGCCAAAATGGAGGATGACACGGCGTTTTTAGTTGAAGTGCAGCAAGCCGGTATATTCTTCGTTGTTGGAATTGAGGGTGAAGCACTGCGACAGGTATTGGCAACAGTCGGTCCCAATATTCTATTCCCTTACGCCCGTGAGAGTATCGACGCCTTGGTAGTGAAGGGTGGTTTCCCTCCCCTGATGCTGGCTCCGGTTAACTTTGAGGCGCTCTATCGACAGGCGCTTGCCAGTCAGGCTCAGCAGGAAGCTGCCGGGCAGGTCGAGTCAGACGCCGAGTAAATGCCTAGGCACCCCCAGCCGGGGTGCCATCTTCCTCCAGCTCCTTAATTTTTCGGGTCAGCGTATTGCGACCCCAGCCCAGTGTTTCTGCGGCTTCTGCACGCTTACCTCCGGTATGGGCTAGTGCGGCTGTAATCATGATGCGCTCGAATTCGGGCAGCGCCTTACGCAAAACATTGGATTCACCCGATGCGAGTCGTTGCTGAGCCCAAGCTGCCAAGTTGTCCTGCCAAGTCGCGGCGTCCTGGGTGCGCCCCGGTTGAGCGGGTTCTAGCAACTCGGGTGGCAGGTCACTCGGGTGAATTTCTCGGCCCGCAGCCATAACCGTCAGCCAGCGGCAAGTATTCTCAAGTTGCCGAACATTGCCCGGCCAGGGCAGTTGGCATAAGTATTGGGTTGCTGCAGTGGACAAAACTTTCCCCTCGACCCCAAGCTCCTGAGCGGCTTTGCCCAAAAAAAACTGCATCAGCTTGGGTATATCTTCCTGTCGATCAGCGAGGCGGGGAAGGTGGATTCTGATGACATTGAGGCGGTGAAACAGGTCTTCTCGAAACTGCCCATTGGCCACTAGTGTCTCTAAATTCTGATGAGTAGCCGCGATAATCCTGACATCGGCTTTTACTGGCGCTGCGCCACCGACGCGAAAAAACTCCCCGTCGGCTAAAACCCGCAGCAATCGGGTCTGGGTTTCCGCTGGCATGTCGCCGATTTCGTCTAAGAAAAGTGTTCCCGAGTCAGCTTGCTCAAATCTTCCCACGCGTCTGGCACTGGCGCCGGTGAACGCGCCCTTCTCGTGTCCGAATAGCTCTGATTCCATCAGCTCTCTTGGGATAGCTGCCATATTCAGGGCTATAAAAGGACCGTCTTTACGCGGGCTATGGCGATGCAAGGCGCGAGCTACCAGTTCTTTACCGGTACCAGACTCACCATTAATCAGCACGGTGATTTGGCTGTGAGCAAGGCGACCAATGGCTCGAAACACCTCTTGCATTGCCGGGGCATTACCGATGATTTCAGTAGGCTTGTCCGGCAGTTCAGCGACCGGTGCTTTGCGCTCCTTGCGCATGGTTGGCGTGCGCATGACGGTCGCAACAATTTCATCAACATCAAATGGTTTGGGCAGGTACTCAAAGGCGCCCTCCTCATAAGAGGCGACTGCGCTATCGAGATCAGAATGAGCCGTTGTAATAATGACGGGTAGCTCCGGGTATGCAGCACGGAGTTCACCCAGCAGTGCCAGGCCGTCGATACCGGGCATACGAATATCACTGATCACTACATCGGGCGCTCCCGATGTAATCGCGTTTAGCAGAGCTTCTGCAGTTTCAAAGCTCTGACAGAGAAGGCCCGCCTGAGTTAAAGCCTTCTCCATTACCCAGCGTATCGAGCGATCGTCATCAACCACCCAAACTGTTCGGTCTTCGGACACGTTTTAAGTCTCCATCGGTAATAAAATGGTAAAGCATGTATGACCCGGTTCGCTTTCACACTGGATAAGGCCCCCATGTCTATTGGCAATCATTTGTGCAATTGATAAGCCCAGGCCATTGCCCTTGGTACTAGAAGTCACCATGGGCAGGAATAATTGGTGTAACTGTTCACTGGGAACACCGGGACCGGCATCGATAATATCTAGGCAGCAGACCAGTTTGTGGCGCTTACCCCCCAGCGTATATTGGCGCTTTGCACGACTTCGAAGGGTTATCGTGCCTTCTCCGGTTAGGGCTTGGCTGGCGTTGCGGGTGATGTTTAAGATCACCTGAGTTAGTTGGTCAGGGTCTGCTTTGAATTCGGGTAACGACGGGTCGTAATCTCGTTCTATGACAATTTTGCCACCCGATTCTGCTTCAGTGAGCTGTCTTACACGTTCGAGAACTTCATGAATATTCATAAGTCGGGTTATCAGACGCTCTCTAGGGCCCAACATACGATCAACCAATGTGCGTAAGCGATCCACTTCTTCCATAATGACGTCGGTATATTCAGTGAGCTTGCCGTCACCTAATTCCCGGGCGAGTAATTGCGCTGCGCCACGGATGCCCCCCAGTGGATTTTTTACCTCGTGGGCAAGCCCCTTGATAACTTGACGCATCGAGGCCTGAGCCTCTCGCAGCTGAGCGTCTTCGCTAATGGCATTGAGTCGATCTACTGGGTTGAGCTCCAGCAAAAGGCTAGGGCTGTTACCCATGGATTGCAGGGGGCTAATAATAAGGTCGACGCAGTACTGAGCGCCGCTATGTAAGGCGAGTGGCATCTCCCGTTTAACCGTCGGAAAATTTTCACTTTGCACTTGGGTCAGCAGGTTGTGCCAGTCCTGATTAAGGTTTACCAGCCGGTCGAAGTGCATACCACGGGTACGTTCTATAGACGCTTGGAGTAGGGTCTCGCTGGCTGGGTTCAGGCTGACAATACGCAAGTCTTTATCGAGCATGATTACGGCCGTCGCCAGTGCATCAAGTATTTGATCTTGAGGTGCAATGTGAGGAGGCACCGGACTGTGCTGACTGATAGAGCTCACCGTATTGACGGCCTGAGTACATAAACAGTTGTCGGGAGCGATGTATCGAGAACCTCTTTTTCAGCTGTTTGGCGTTCAATAGTGACCTGATGTTCACCTCGAAAGATATTGTTGAGCTGCCAGCTATTGCTCTTCTGTGGCTGCGCTATGGTCACGCCATCGAGTTTGAGCACGCCATACTCTCCAGCAGCAAGGGGTGGAGAAAACTGTGCGGTAACGACAAAGTTACCGGGTCCCATGGGTACGGTTGTGCCATCGACTGGGCTTGTGATTGTGGTGGTATAGCGCACCGCAGGGTCAGCCCCTAGGCTTTCAGTAACCGGGGGAGGGATTTTGGGAGGGGGCGCCGATCGGTTGGTAGGGTTCAGTTCAACCTCTGAAATACTTTCGGACTGATTTTCCGCTGGCGGTCTGTCGCTGAACACAGTCTTACCGTTCTTATCCGTGTACTTAAAAATTTCTGCTTGCGATGGTTGGGTGCACAGCGTTGCAATCGCAACGACCACGATCATTAATCCATTGGCAGTGTTGATCATAGATCCGGCTCCAAGGGTTTTCCCAATAACAGCTTGCACCGATTGGGTATTTTGAACCAGAGCGTATGTGCCTATTAAAGCGTTAGTGAAAATGAAGTCCTTGCGCCCCAATCAGGCGCAAGGATTCATGGCAGCTCTTAAACCGAGTAATACATATCAAACTCAACGGGGTGAGTTGTCATATCAAGACGCTGAATTTCTTCGCGTTTAAGATCAATGTAAGCATCGATCATATCGTCGGTAAAAACTTCTCCTCGGGTCAGGAACTCACGATCTTGATCCAGTGCATCAAGCGCCATTTCAAGGCTCGAAGCGACCGTTGGGATCGATTTTGCTTCCTCTGCCGGCAGATCGTAAAGATCCTTGTCTGCTGCGTCCCCTGGATGAATCTTGTTTTGGATACCGTCTAGGCCCGCCATTAGCATGGCAGCAAAGGCCAGGTAGGGGTTGGCTGTAGGATCGGGGAAACGAACTTCAACACGCTTGCCCCGTGGTGATGGCTCGTAGGGGATTCGTATGGAGGCTGAGCGGTTGCGCGCTGAGTAAGCCAGCATGACGGGGGCTTCGAAGCCCGGTACCAGTCGCTTGTAGCTGTTGGTAGATGCGTTGGCAAAGGCATTTAGCGCCCTAGCATGCTTGATGATGCCGCCGATGTAGTACAACGCGGTATCGGAAAGCCCGGAATAACCGTCGCCGGCAAAGGTGTTTTCGCCATCTTTAGCCACAGATTGGTGAACGTGCATACCAGAGCCATTGTCACCCACCAAAGGCTTGGGCATGAATGTGGCAGTCTTACCGTAGGCGTGTGCGACATTGTGAACGCAGTATTTGAGGATCTGTACTTCGTCTGCTTTCTTAACCAGGGTATTAAAGCGTATGCCAATTTCACATTGGCCAGCGGTGCCCACTTCATGGTGATGAACTTCTACGTCCAGGCCCATCTGCTCCATGGCAGAACACATCGCTGCTCGGATATCGTGGAGGCTATCAACGGGTGGAACAGGGAAGTAACCGCCTTTTACTCGTGGTCTATGGCCCGTATTACCGTCATCGTAGTGAGCTGAGGATGACCAAGCAGCCTCTTCTGAATTGATGCTGTAACCGGCACCACTCATATCGGCATGCCACTTCACGTCGTCAAAAACAAAAAACTCGGGTTCGGGTCCAAAGAAAGCGGTATCGCCAATCCCCGTTGAAGCTAGGTAAGCTTCAGCGCGTTTCGCCACACTGCGTGGGTCACGCTCGTAACCTTGCATGGTGCTTGGCTCAATAATGTCGCATCGGACAATCACAGTCGCGTCATCGGTGAAGGGGTCTAAGATTGAGCTGGCATCGTCGGGCATCAAAATCATGTCTGACTCGTTAATGCCCTTCCATCCGGAAATGGATGAACCGTCAAACATTTTACCCTCTTCGAAAAAGTCCTCGTCCACCTCTGTGGCGGGAATAGAGACGTGCTGCTCTTTACCCTTGGTATCGGTGAAACGCAGGTCTACCCAGCGAATATCATTATCTTTGATTAAAGTGAGCGTGCGCTCCGACATGGCTAACTCCTTGAAATAACTAAATGGGGGCTTATTGAGTAGCCCCAAGGCCTGATGATTGGGGCATGCACCATGCCATGAATCACCGCTGTGAGATAGTGCAAGGTATATGCCAGCGACCTATTTTAGGCCAAAAAAAATTTAAACTGTTGAAATATATCATAAAAATATGATTTTAGACGCATGGCACGAAGTGCTTAAGTCATAATACCGCACCAAGATAATGCATTACGCACTAATATAGAGCAAATTACGCCCCAATAATGGGCGGTTTTTTCACGATCGTCTGAGATCTCATTATTGCCAGTAACCGTAATATTGCAGACTTCTTGCACGGCCGCCTCTGGTAGACTCCGCGCCGCCGATCCCCCCTTAATCTTGGAGACACACGCAGCGTGATCAACCAGCTGAGAAATATCGCCATCATTGCCCATGTAGATCATGGCAAAACCACACTTGTGGATTGTTTGCTTCAGCAGTCTGGCACCCTTGACCGCAAAGCGGCGGGGACTGAGCGAATCATGGATTCCAACGATCAGGAAAAAGAGCGCGGAATTACCATTCTTGCCAAGAATACAGCTATTCGCTGGCAGGACTATCGAATCAACATTGTTGACACGCCAGGGCACGCAGATTTTGGCGGTGAAGTGGAACGTGTTTTGTCTATGGTCGACTCAGTACTGTTGCTAGTTGACGCAGTTGACGGACCTATGCCGCAGACGCGTTTTGTCACCTCTAAAGCCTTTGAGCGCGGCCTTAACCCGATTGTTGTCATTAACAAGGTTGATCGTCCAGGCGCGAGACCTGATTGGGTTGTGGATCAAGTTTTCGATTTATTCGATACCCTAGGAGCGAACGAGCAGCAACTCGACTTTCCCATTATTTACGCCTCGGCGCTTAACGGTATATCCGGTGAAGAACACGAAGCTATGGGCACAGATATGGTGCCGTTGTTCCAAACGATTGTTGATAAAGTACCCCCGCCATCTGTAGACACGTCGGGTCCCTTGCAGTTGCAAATCTCAGCCTTAGATTACAGTAGCTATGTTGGTGTTATTGGTGTCGGGCGCATTACCCGAGGCTCAGTAACCCCCAACACGCAGGTCGCGGTGATTGACCGAAATGGCGACAGCCGAAATGGAAAAATCCTGCAGGTCATGGGTTATCAGGGCCTTGAGAGGGTAGAGGTCGCTGAGGCCGGTGCTGGCGATATCGTGTGTGTGACCGGTATCGAAGCACTCAATATTTCTGACACGCTGTGTAATCCAGGGACGCCAGAGCCTCTGCCTCCCCTGTCGGTTGATGAGCCTACGGTAAGCATGACCTTTCAGGTTAATGACTCGCCATTTGCTGGACTCGAAGGTAAGTATGTTACTTCCCGAAATATCCGGGAACGCCTCGAGCGCGAACTCATTCACAATGTGGCTTTGCGTGTGGAGGAGGGGGACTCACCTGATAAGTTTTCAGTGTCGGGTCGAGGGGAGTTACATCTTTCGGTACTGATCGAAAGTATGCGTCGTGAGGGTTTTGAGCTGGGTGTCTCCAGGCCTGAAGTTATTCAAAAAGAGATTGATGGTGAGCTCTGTGAACCCTATGAAAACCTGGTGATTGACTGCGAGTCAGAGCACCAGGGTGGTGTCATGGAAGAGCTGGGTCTGCGCCGGGCTGAAATGAAGAATCTGGTTATTGACGGTAATGGTCGTGTCCGGCTTGAATTTATTGTTCCCGCAAGAGGCCTGATTGGATTCCGTTCGCAATTTCTAACGCTCACTTCGGGCTCGGGCATCATGACCCATATATTTGATCATTACGGTCCGGTGAAGCGAGCAGAGCTGGGCGGCCGCGTAAACGGGGTTTTGGTTTCCATGGTCAAAGGTAAAACCTTGGCTTATGCCCTTTATACGTTACAGGAGCGAGGGCGCTTATTCGTCGATCCCAACAAAGACGTTTATGAGGGGCAAATTGTGGGCTTGCATAGTCGTGGCAATGACCTGGTTGTGAATCCAACCAAGGCCAAGCAGCTGACAAATGTACGGGCTTCCGGTACCGATGAAGCCCTAATTTTAACTCCTCCTGTACGCCACAGCCTCGAGCAGGCTTTGGAGTTCATCGAGGACGATGAGTTGGTCGAGGTCACTCCCGACAGCATACGGTTGCGTAAAAAATTGCTTCTGGAGCACGAACGTAAGCGGGCCGCTCGCAGCGCGGCCTAGGAGAGGCCACAATGTATTATCGGCTCCGTCGCGAAGGGTCGTTGAACATAACCCGGTCACTTCAGCAGCATTTCAAGGTGGGGTATGTCGTCTTCAAGATAGGGGCCTTTTACCGTGGTGAAACCGAGGCTGTGATAAAACGCCTCAAGATAGGCCTGGCCGCCAATTCTAATCCCGGCGCTGGGCCAGAGGTCTTTGGCATAGGTCAGGCTTTGGACCATCAGTTCACGGCCTAGTGACTGACCTCGTTTTTCCGGGGTCACCGCAACCCGTCCGATACACACCTCCTCATAAACCGTTCCCGGTGGCGCAATTCTCAAGCCGGCAATGAGTTGTCCCTGTATGAAACCCTCCAGGTGCCAGCAGTGTGGGTCCTTGTCGTCTGGATCTAAATAGGGGCAGCGTTGCTCTACGACAAAAATGCGGCTTCGCAGGGAAAGCATGGCGTGCCACTCGAAAGCGCTGTAGAGATCGAAATGGCGAAAACGCCATTGAATGGTATTAGACATATTGCTGCCAGTTTTTTCTCATGGATTAGCCCCTTTCCGAGGACACGAGTAGTTTATCGGGTTAGGATTCCTTCGGACAGGTTTTATAGGATTGCAGAGCATGCTGACCACAGGGCGGGTACAGGACGACATTAGCCTCCTCAACAGTGCGGCCAGGCAATCGTTGTCGGGCGTTTTTACCGGGCTGGATATTGAATCGAATTTGGTCGAACTGCCCGGGTCGGTACATTGTACTCCTCTGCCTGACAACACCATCGCACGGGTGCAGTCAGGTCTAGTGACGGTTCTGTCTGAACGAACTGTAGTGAGCACGCTAGAGCCGGGTGATCTTTTGCTGGGTGACAGCGCCTTGGTTCCCGAATCCGTAACAGCACTCCAGTTTGGCTCAGAGGAAGGCGCTGTCATTCAGACCTGGGAGCAGGAGCCCTTTCTTCATGCAATCAGTGAAGACAGCGCTCGTCAAAAACTGTGGCTTGCGGCGCTGATACAAACGCAGTCGCTGATGTACCGCATGAGTGGGCTGAGTGTTCAGCGGCAATCTGGGTTAGGTGGTGATACCGAGGTTTACTCCCCCGGTGCGGTCATTATTCAGCAGGGAGATCCTGCCGACGATGTATTTTCTATGGTCGCAGGTGTTGCACAGGTTTTAGTAGATGAACAACCCGTGGCGAGAATTACCACGGGAGAGCTATTTGGCACCATGGCGGCCCTGACGAGCGGGCACAGGAATGCCACCGTGATTGCTTTAGAGCGCTGTTCGGTACTTCGTGTACCTAAAGATCGTTTTTTTGAAATCATTCGGACACGACCAGAGGCGGTACAAGGCTTGTTGGTCGATATGGCGCGCTCTATTACGGCACTCAACGGAGAGGTCGTGGCGTTGCGCCAGCGTCTAGCACAATTTTAAACCTTACCCCTGGTATTAATAATTACTGAGAGTTCCAGTTCATGTCTGATCCGGTAATGGGCGCAAACAGCCCTGAGACCCTGTCGCTACGCGACTATGCTGAAAAAGCGTACCTTGATTATTCGATGTACGTCATTCTTGATCGAGCTCTGCCCAATATTGGTGATGGGCTTAAGCCAGTCCAGCGTCGAATTGTGTATGCAATGAGTGAGCTAGGGCTCAAGGCTACGGCTAAATTTAAAAAATCTGCCCGGACCGTCGGTGATGTTATTGGTAAATTTCATCCCCATGGCGATAGTGCCGCCTACGAAGCCATGGTGCTCATGGCGCAAGACTTCAGTTATCGCTACCCCTTAATCGATGGTCAGGGTAATTGGGGATCGCCCGACGACCCTAAGTCATTTGCGGCCATGCGTTACACCGAATCCAGGCTTACCCATTACGCGGACGTCCTTTTGGCCGAGTTGGGTCAGGGAACGGTTGACTGGCAGGCCAACTTTGACGGTACGCTTGATGAGCCTATGGTGCTACCAGCGCGCGTACCTAACCTGCTGCTCAACGGGACCACGGGAATTGCCGTCGGCATGGCTACCGATATTCCGCCGCATAATTTGCGCGAGGTTGTCCGGGCAACCATTCGTCTATTAGAAGCGCCCCGTGCGGGTATCGAGGAGCTCGGTGACATTATTCAGGGGCCAGATTTTCCCACCGAAGCCGAGATAATAACGCCCCGCTCTGAAATTAGTGCGATGTACAAAACCGGTCGCGGTTCTTTGAAGATGCGCGCGGCTTGGCGAGTCGAAGACGGCGCGGTTGTTGTTCACGCTTTGCCGCATCAGGTCTCCGGATCAAAAGTTCTTGAGCAAATCGCGGCGCAAATGCAAGCCAGAAAGCTGCCTATGGTCGGCGATCTCCGCGATGAGTCTGATCATGAGCATCCTACCCGGTTTGTGGTGGTGCCTCGCTCAAACAGAGTGGACCTAGATGCGTTGATGAGCCATTTATTCGCGACAACCGACCTCGAGCGGAACTATCGTGTCAATCTCAATGTGATTGGTATTGACGGCCGTCCCGCGGTGAAATCTTTGGCTAAAATCCTGCTTGAATGGCTCGAATTTCGTCGAATAACCGTGCGCCGCCGCCTCGAGCATCGGTTAGAAAAAGTCCTCAAACGCTTACATATTCTGGAAGGCTATCTCGTCGCCTACTTAAATATTGATGAGGTGATTCGTATCGTTCGTGAAGAGGACGAGCCGCGCCCGGCCCTTATGGCCCGATTTGGGCTCTCAGAGGTGCAAGCCGACGCGATTCTAGATTTGAAGTTGCGCAATCTTGCGAAGCTTGAGGAGATGAAAATTCGCGGCGAGCAAAATGAGCTTGCTGACGAACGAGATGATCTAGAAAAAACCTTGGGCAGCGACGCTCGATTGAAAACATTGATTAAAAAAGAGCTGGAAGCCGTCGCCAATGATCATGGCGATGAGCGTCGATCTCCCATTGTAGAACGTGAAGAGGCTAAGGCCTTCAGTGAGCTTGAACTTACCACCGCCGATCCATTGCTGATCGTGCTGTCTGAGAAGGGTTGGATAAGAGCGGCTAAGGGACACGATATGGACCCTGAGGCACTGAGCTATAAATCTGGAGATGCCTTTAAATTAGCGGCGAAAGGCCGCAGCAATCAGCCGACAGTGGTATTTGACTCCACAGGGCGGTCCTACAGTTTGCCTAGCCATCAGTTGCCCTCAGCTCGTGGTCAGGGTGAGCCGTTGACCGGACGCATCAACCCCCCATCTGGGGCTACCTTCGAAGCCCTGCTCACCGGAGTCGATACAGATCGTTATTTGTTAGCTAGCGACGCCGGGTATGGATTTGTCGCGCGCTTCTCCGATCTGCAAACGAAAAATAAGGCCGGTAAAGCGGTACTGTCGCTTCCCAAAGGCGCAGGAGTGCTTCAGCCGGGAAGTGTGGGCAGCGCTGACGAGGCGGCAATGGTTGCTGCTGTAACAAATGAAGGTCGCCTTCTGGTATTTCCGCTGGCCGAGTTGCCCGAGTTGTCTCGCGGTAAGGGCAATAAGATCATTGGCATTCCAACGCCAAGAGCCGCGGCTCGTGAGGAACTAATGGTGGGTGCGGTTGTTTTGGTCGCTGGGAATGTGCTGCAAATTACAGCGGGCAAACGCCATTTAAAACTCAAGTTTAGTGACCTGGAAAATTATCGAGGCGAGCGCGGTAGGCGTGGTAATAAGTTGCCTAACGGGTTTCAGAAGGTGGTCGCTGTGGCGGTCTTAGGATCTGACTAAAACTTAAGGTTAGTTCTCTGGCTCGTCACTGGTGATTAGTGCTCGAAGCAGTATTTCACGTTGGCGTTCAACTAGATCCCTGTGGCCATCGGCGAATTGCCCCAACTTAAAGCTTCCGTGGGGCTCTTCCTCGATGCCTACACGGTTTCTTAGCTGGACATCTTGCACTAGCGTCTCAGACAAATGAATGGTGTCTCCAGATTGTTTTGCCAGTACTTCCAGTTCATCGACCGCGGCTTGGGTATACAAGCCAGGATAAATGTCCTCGCCATCGCCACGTCCTAATTCGCTGCCGCCAACGGCGAGTCCAAGTCCAACCGACAGCCTTAACTGTTCCTCCAACTTTGGTGCTGTCTGTTGAATTAACCAAGCACAGCTTGCCGCCCGCACCGTTGGCGACGCAATTTTATGCTTACCGGTAAACCACACGGCAATACCAAACTGGCGAACGACCTGTAGTTCACCGCTATAAAAGCCTGAAGCACCGTAAATCATGCGATGTATGTGAGCGACATAGCGCTGTAACCGCCGCTCATCCACGGTTTCTAAATAGCCCGGAAGACTTCTGAAGTGAACGAAAAGAATGGCGGTTTCAACATAGTGTTGATGACCTTCATGGTTCTCGTCAGAGGGCGGCTTTAAGAGGTCAAGTGGCAGTGCAGCAACCCGCGCCCTCAGTGCTTCAATTTCGTTAGCACTGACGTTTTGAGTATCGCCAACAATACCGAGCTCGGCCGTCACGGCCTGTAAATCTTTGCCTAGCCGCAAGGCCAGAGTTCGAGTTATTAAATAGACTGCAATACTGAGTAATATGGCTAAACCCGAGAGTGACAGGACAAACCGAAACTGCGTGCTATCGCGAACGGTTGTATTGAGGGCCACTTCAGCAACACCTGCCTGATCGTTAGCAATCATAATGGGAGCGCGAAAGACCAAGCTGCTCAACTTTTGGTCACCGACTGCGGCGAGTTCACGCTCGTCAACATCGAGCGCTCTGGCTGCGGCGATGCCATTTTGCTCGGTGAGTTTATTGAGCTCTCCGGCAATACCCAGCCGGTCACCTGTCGCCATTTCTGCACCGAGCCGCCGCGCCAACTGCTCGGCTACAGCCTGCCCGTACTCGCTTTGAAGATTGGCTTGACTGTGGCTGCTCGACTGAGCGGCTAATGCCACCAGTGCGAGACCAGAAATGAGGCAGCATAGACATGCGGTTGCAGCGAGTTGTTGGTGCAAGGGTAGTTTGCCGAATGCCGAGGTAAGTGCGCGCAATGTTATGGGCCTTCTTTAAAGTAAGTCACAGTATAAACGTCAGGTCTGCGCTATGCTTGTTATCCTCAAGGATTAAACTATGACTGAAACTCGATACGCGTTGACGGCGATTTCTGCCAGCGGTCAGCCGAATGCCTTTGCTAGATTAAATCAGGTGTTGCTGCCTTTTTTGGATGAACACCACGAGGTAAAGGCCTTGCCGGTACCGCGATCTTTGGCTGAACAAAGGTCGGCCAGAGTGTATTCCCTACCCATTGGTGTCGATGTCGATTTACTGAGTCAGTCTCTAAATAGGCTTGATAGTGAGCTCCCGCTGGATTGGGCAATACAAACAGTGGCTTCACGTGTGCGCCAATACCGTCTTGCGGTATTTGATATGGACTCTACTTTGATTCAGTGCGAGGTCATTGATGAGATAGCTCGAGTCGCTGGGGTTGGTCAGCAGGTTGCCGCCATTACAGATCGTGCCATGCGAGGTGAACTCGATTTCCAGGACAGCTTTATTGAAAGAGTGGCGTTGCTTAAAGGCCTAGAGGCGGGCGCTGTCGATCGCCTTATTAAGGAAATGCCTATCACAGAAGGGGTCGGTGAGCTGATCTTAACTCTGCGCGCAAGGGGTATTTACACGGCTATTTTATCGGGTGGATTCCTGCCCTTTGCTCGGCAACTACAACAGCAATTTGGGTTTGATGAAGTTCATGCCAACGAGCTGGATATTGATCAAGGCATACTGACAGGCAGGGTACAGTCACCTATTGTTGATGGTGTTTACAAGCGCAACGCCTTAATGGATATCGCCAAGCGACAAAAAATTGCTCTCGACGACACCATTGCCGTGGGTGATGGTGCCAATGATCTACCCATGCTCATGACCGCTGGATTGGGTGTTGCTTATGCGGCTAAGCCGATGATTCAGCAACAGGTGAATTGCCGGCTTAACCATGTCGGTCTTGATGGCGTCTTGTATTACCTCGGTGCTGGAAGTGAACTCAATGACTGACAGCACTGAACTCTTAGCAATGCTGCGGTATGATTCGCGTCGACTGACGTAAGGAGCGCCCTATGGCCAATTTTTCCACCAACGAATTTAAGTCCGGTCTGAAAGTGATGCTCGATGGCGAGCCTTGTTCCATTCTTGAGAACGAGTTTGTAAAACCCGGAAAGGGCCAAGCCTTTAACCGCGTTAAGTTACGTAATTTGCGTTCGGGTCGTGTATGGGACCGCACCTTTAAGTCGGGTGATTCTCTGGAGGGCGCCGACGTGCTTGATGTTGAGCTCGAGTACTCCTACACCGATGGTGAGTTCTTCTACTTTATGGATCCGGTTAGCTACGATCAGCATGCTGCGAGTGCTGATGCCGTGGGCGATACCCAAAAGTGGTTGAGGGAGCAGGAAAAGTATGAGGTGACTTTGTACAACGGAGCACCCATTACCGTGAGCCCGCCCAATTTCATTGAGCTGGAAATCACCGAAACAGATCCGGGTTTGAAGGGTGATACTGCACAGGGCGGCTCTAAGCCCGCAACGCTGACCACGGGTGCTGTGGTTCGCGTACCGCTATTCATTTCTCAGGGTGAAAGTATTCGTATTGATACGCGAACCGGAGAATACGTCAGTCGCGCCAGCAAAAACTGAATGTGGTGACAGACTGGCGCCCAGGGGCTAATCAAGCCATCCAGCGGCAGCGGGCCGCTTTGCTTGCGAGTCTTAGAGCGTACTTCGCACAGCATAATGTCATGGAAGTGGAGACGCCGTTACTGTGCCGCACAGGCGTGTCCGATCCTGCCTTAGAAAATTTCGTGGTGCCATGTGGCCAAGAGCAGCGCTTTTTGCAGACTTCACCCGAGTACGCCATGAAACGTCTGTTGGCGGCGGGTAGCGGCGATATTTTTCAAATTTGTAAGGCCTTTCGGCAGGAAGAGCAAGGGGTGCGTCATAACCCCGAGTACACGCTGCTGGAGTGGTACCGCCAGGGTATCGATCACTATCAGTTAGCACGAGAGGTCGCAGAGCTGGTGGCGGCCGTGTTAGCGCGCCCGGGCTGGCAAGTTTGGTCGTGGCAAACGCTTTTCCAGGAGGTGATGGGTGCGGGTGCTCACTGCGCGTCTCGGGATGACCTTGAGGAATTGGCCTTGAGCCAATTGGGAGAAATTCCCCGGGGACTTGATCTTGATGGTTTACACGATCTGCTGATGAGTCACTGCGTGGAGCCTGCGATTTCCGACTGGGGTATTGTTTTCATCGTTGATTATCCTGCATCGCAGGCGGCCTTGGCACGACAAATCTTGGATGAGACGGGGGAACCCAAGGGGGCACGGTTTGAGTGTTATGTTGACGGCATTGAGCTCGCTAACGGTTATTGGGAGTGTGGAGATGCTGCCGAGCTTCGGGCGCGTTTTGCGACCGACAACCGCTTGCGCAAAGCGCGGGGCCAAAGTCTACGTGTTGCTGATGAATATTTACTAGAGGCCTTAGCAGCGGGTCTTCCCTCCTGTTCAGGCGTCGCTTTGGGTGTCGATCGTTTACTGGCCCTGAAGGCTGGCGTTAGAGATTTAGACGCTGTTTTGAGCTTTGCTTGGTCGCGAAGTTAAGGATTCTCCAGGTTCAGTACGACAGGGCCGTATAAATCTATGAACTCTTTAGGGGGGCGACGCGGTTTGCCCGTGGAAATTTCAATACACACAAACTGATGTTTGGCACGCAACACGGTCTCCCCCGTGTTGTTATCGATGATCTGAAACTGACGTTCCATGGTCAGCTTTCGATCCCACCGGGTAATCCAGGTACCAACCGTAAGCGCGTCTTTTTCATGGGTGGCACGCAGGTAGAAGTACTCGGCTTGTGTTAATGCCATTGCGCGATTGAGTGAACGATACTCCGCCTCACCCAGTCCTAGAGCACGGGTGTGGGACCATGCGGCTTGTTCGCACCAATTGACGTACACGCCATTGTTGGTATGGGATAAAGCATCGATGTCATTGGCGGTGACTGTCATGACGCAGATATGGGGGCCGGGGTAGTCCCAGTTGAGCTGGGTCATGTCGGTGCAACGTGATCTGCAGATTTTTGCGCGATCATGAGGTATCCGAGAACGATCGCAATCACCGGACAAACATAGTTGAAGACGGCGAAGGGCAGATATTCGAGCGTCATAACACCTAAGGTGGCACTCATGTAAGCACCACAGGTGTTCCAGGGAATAAGCACAGAAGTCAGTGTGGCAGAGTCCTCAAGTGATCGAGAAAGATTCAGCCGGCTCAACCCGCGCTCATCAAAAGCCACGGTAAACATCCGCCCGGGTAAGGCAATAGCCAGAAATTGATCTGCAGCGAGAATGTTGGTGACGACACCGCCTGTCACTGTGGCTAGTACCAAATCACCGGTACTGCGAACCCGTTTGAGTGCGGCGTCGAGAAGGTGCGCCAGAATACCTGTTCGTTCAAGGACACCGCCAAAGGACAGTGCGGTTATGATCAGCCATACCGTGTTAAGCATGCTCGACATGCCACCTTTACTGAGCAGTTCATTAAGCGAGGGGTCGGCACTCGTGCCGGTGTACCCGGCAAATAAAACGGTCCACAGCCCTCTCAGGACGGGTGCGGGGCCATTACTATCGAGGCTTTCTCCAAAACGTCGTACGGCCTCAGGCTGCACCAGTAGCGCAAACACGATGCCAATGGCCGCCGACAGTAAAATGGCGGGGTAGGCAGGCACTCTGAGAAAAATCAGTACCAACATACCCGCTAATGGTAAAAGGCTGTACCAGGCGACATCGAATTCGGCGGCAATGGCGGTTCTCAGTTGTGCAATATCCTCGGGTGGGCGAGTGGCCTGATCGCTATTCATCATTAGAAAAAAGATGAGGGCAAGCGCAAACGCCGGTACGGTTGTCCACAGCATATGACGAATATGCTGAAACAAATCGACTCCGGCACAGGCTGCGGCAAGATTGGTGGTGTCGGATAGTGGTGACAGCTTATCGCCGAAATAGGCGCCAGAAATAATGGCGCCGGCGGTCATTGCACTGGAGAGTCCGAAGCTTTCCGCGATACCAATGAGCCCTATTCCTAGGGTCCCGGCCACGGTCCAGGAGCTGCCAATACTGATAGATGCTAGGGCGCAGATTACAGCCGATGCGGCATAAAATAGCGCCGGGTCGAGCAGTGCAACACCGTGATAAATCATAGCCGGAACCGTGCCTGCCAAAATCCAACTGCCGATTAATGCACCGACGGCAAGAAGGATAAGGATGGGCCCAAGACCGACCTGAATTCCCTCAGTGAGTGCTTTTTGGATATCCGGCCAGCTCAGGCCTCGACGTAGCCCTACGAGTGCCGCAATGCCTGTGGCAACAACAAGAACGATTTGATTGGGCCCGTAAGAAGCATCGGAACCAAAAAGCTGTACTGCGCCTGCCAGCATACCCACTAGCAGCACAATGGGCATAAGAGAAAGTAGCATGATCTATTCCGGACGGTAGCCGGGTTTTGCCAGGGTTATCTGAAAGGTTCCAATGATTCTCTCGCGAAAACCGCCTTCGCAATAGCTGAGGTAAAAACGCCACATACGGATAAATCGATCATCAAAACCCATCTCTTTCACCTTTTCAGTCTGTCCCAGAAAGCTATGGTGCCACGCTTCTAGGGTGCGTGCGTAGTCTAGGGTGATATCGCGCAGCTGGGTGATTTGAAGGTCGGTGTGCTTTGCGAGATTTTCACTAATGACTCGCAAGGACGGTAGGCAACCCCCGGGGAAAATATAGCGCTTGATGTAGTCAACCGACTGTCGGGCAAAATCGTAGCGCTGATCCGGAATGGTAATGGCCTGAATGACCGCTTTCCCGGTGGGCTTTAACAGCTTGCTGACACATCGAAAATAGCTCTCGTAAAATTCATGTCCTACTGCTTCAATCATTTCAATGGATACAAGCTTGTCAAAAGAGCCCTCTAGCTTGCGATAATCCTGACAGAGCACGGTAATTTGATCTTCCAAGCCCTCAGCTTTTACGGCTTGCAGGGTGTATTCATATTGCTCTTCAGAAATCGTCGTTGTGGTGACCTTGCAGCCGTACTGCTTGGCAGCATACATGGCCATGCCGCCCCAACCCGTTCCTATCTCGATCAATTCATCTTCAGGTTTGAGTTCCAGTGACTGGCAAATCAGATCGAGTTTGTGCACCGCTGCTTCATCGAGGGTGGCGGATGGGCTAGGGTAGGCAGCCGATGAATACATCATCGTGGGGTCTAGAAACAGTTCAAAAAAATCATTTCCCAGGTCGTAGTGTGCCGCAATATTTTCCTTGGAGCCGGCTTCTGTATTGCGCCGCCCAAAATGGGCGAGCTTCAGCCCTAATTGCATGATCCAGCTTTGTTTATCTTTCATTGCCATCATTGTTTCCATGTTGGCGCTGAAGAGACGAGTCACTTCGGTCAGGTTTCTGCTGCTCCATTCCCCGGCTATGTAGGCTTCGCCAGACGCTATTGTTCCGCCGGTGAGGATGCGCCAGTAGGTACGATCATCATGAACATCTACATCGGCATGGGGTGCCTCAGGACGGTGGTCATTGCCTAAGGTAAACACCTCATCACCATCTCGTAGTGTCAAAGTGCCGACGGTAATGTTTCGAAACAGTCTTAGAAGAAGCTCTCTGGCCATTTTCGGCTGCACAACTCTGCTGAGAGTGGGCAGCTTCACAATGTTTCGCACACTTGATTCAGGCATGGGGTATGACCTCGGTGGTTCTCTTCAGCAAAATTACGGGGTTATCATCGGTTTGGATGAGGGTGGAATGGGACCCCTTTTAACCAAAGTTTTAGTGCTTGCCAATAGATTGCGGCAATGACCTTCAGCGTCATAAACGGAAGGCCCCAGATCGCCTTGTTCAGATGAGTCGCTGTGAAAGGATGGGCCTCCAGAGACAAAGTGGCATCAAAAATCTTTTGCTCCCCCTGGAAGTTGCTCAATTTTATGGCTAGCTGCTCCCCGGGAGCACTACTTGACCATCGATACATCATATTCATGGGGTTAAAAGGGGAAACATGCAAGGTTTTCTGGAATTCAGTGTGTACTTTCCCCTCAGCTTCGGTAACCGGAATGACATAGCTTTGGCGTTCATCCCAAGGGGTGTTGGTCACCTCGGCAATAATATATTTTAGCGTCTCGTTATCGGCAGCGTAGCAGAAGTAGCAGGCGATAGGATTGGCCTGAATGCCAAAGTAGCGCCAGTTTGCTAGTAGGTAGATGGAGCCCAGGTCCTGGGGTCCACACTGTTCAGTAATGCGGGCTTTAACGGCGTCAATGAGAGGGGTTTGGGTATCGCCAAGAAAGTCAGAGCGCCGAAATGCGGCGGGTGCCCACCGCCGCGCAGACCAAAAAGGGATGTTGTCGGTGAGGCTGGGCAGCGCATCTAGCTGCACCAAGGGCATGAATACTTTGTAGGAAAACTGGTGTTGTTTGGGGCTGTGGCGGCAATGAAACAAGGTGCCACGATAAAGCTTGGACATCATGCCGCCATTGAATCCGTCTCGGCCAAAGCTTCTGCAACCCTAAGGCCGCTCACTAGACCGTCTTCGTGAAAACCATTTCTCCAGTAAGCGCCACAAAACCAAGTGTTGTTAACGCCATTAATTTCCTCCCAGCGGCCCTGTGCTTCTACGGCTGCGACAGTGAACTGCGGGTGCGCGTAGTTGAATCTACCGAGAATGCGCGCCGGATTTATGGAATCGGTGTCATTGAGTGTGACGCAGAACGTTTCAGGCGCCTGAATCCCTTGGAGTATATTCATGTTGTAAGTGACCACCGCTCGATCATTGCCCGGTCGCATCCGGTAGTTCCAGCTAGACCATGTTTTACGATTTCGGGGGAGTACCCGGTCGTCTGTGTGCAAAACCACGTCGTTATCTCGATAGGGTATGGCACCAAGAATCGCTTTTTCTTTAGCGGAGGGCTCAGCTAGCATTGCGAGTGCCTGATCGGAATGCGTTGCGATCACAACCTGATCAAACTGGCGTTTTGACCCATCTTTAAAGTGAAGCTGTACGCCTCTACCCGGTAAGCGCTCAACGCGTTGGACAGGGTGGTTCAGAAAGATTCTATCCTCAAATCCAAAGGTGAGTGGCGGGATGTATTCCCGACTGCCGCCTTCGATGACGCGCCATTGAGGTCGGTTGGCAATTTGAAGTAAGCCGTGATTTCGAAAAAACCGAATGAAAAATTCCACTGGAAAATCTCTGGCATCAGAAAAATCAGCAGACCAGATGGCAGATGTCATCGCTAGTAAATAGTCCTTACAAAACGCCTTGCTATAACGCCTTCTTTCTAAATAGGAACCCAGTGTTTCACCCGTCGCAAGTTTCCCCGCGTCTAAATCTGCCACCGATTCTTTATTGAAACGCAAGATGTCCTTCACCATGGAGAGGAACCGTGGTGAGACCAGGTTTCGCCTTTGCGCGAATAGCGCATTCAGGTTATTGCCGGCGTATTCTAGGCCGGTTGTATCATCTGATACTGAAAAGCCCATGGCCGTAGCCCGGGTAGCCACGCCTAGGCTTTCCAAGAGTTCGATGAAATTGGGGTAAGTGTGGTCGTTGTAGACGATAAAACCGGTATCAATGGCATAGCGCCGCGTGCCCAACTTAACATCGTAAGTCGCCGTATGTCCGCCAATACGATCTGCTGCCTCAAAAACAGCGACGTTATGTCTGAGAGCTGCGAGCCGATGGGCGCAGCCCAAGCCGGAAATGCCCGACCCGATTATTGCAACCTTCACCTGCGTGGCACCTGCGTTGTATGTAAAATTTGTTTAAATCTTACGTGTTGAGTGGGGCCGCGGATCAGCGTGGTTGTGATGGTGGCAGCTTCGTGTATGCTGACTGGCAGAATTTCACAAGTTCCACGGTGCGGTATGGTTGAAAACAAAAACGATGGCGAGGCAGACTCGGGGCGCAGCTCTGGGAAGTGGGCTGTGCCTACGGGGCGGCGTACCGATGAATGGAGCGAATGCTTGGTTCTGATCGGTAAAAGTAACGATCGTGCAGCATTTACCCGGTTTTTCAGGCATTTTGCGCCACTGATTAAAGCCTTTGCGCTGGCCGGTTCGAGTTTGTCAGCAGCCCATGCAGATGAGCTGGTTCAAGAGGTTATGCTTAAGGTTTGGCAGAAAGCCAGCGGATTTAATCCGGAGAAGGCCGCGGCTAGCACCTGGATTTACACCATTGCGCGAAATTGTCGCACCGATATGTTTCGTCGTCTCCAGAAGTTTGACACGCCCTTGGCAGCTGACGATCTGAACATTGAGCTAGAGGGCGAAGAGCCCTTCACCGTGCTTCATACCCGGCGTGGCTCCGACCGTATTAAGGATCTCATGGGGCAGCTACCCCCCGATCAGGCGCAAATTTTGGCTAAGGTCTATATGGAGGGCAAATCGCATTCTGAGGCGGCCGCTGAGCTCGACCTGCCACTGGGCACTGTTAAGTCCCGAGTGAGGCTCGCCATACAAAAATTGCAGGTACAAATGGACAGGCAGTAAACCGATTGATGAGCTGAGGCGTAGGACTCTGAAACAATCAGTGAGTATTCGAGGCTAATCAGAGTCGGAGTACTAAGGGCAGCACAGCTATGACGAAACACCACCCCTCCAACGATTTTCTCATGGAACATGCAGCGGGCAGTTTACCCGTTGCACAGGCAGCTTGCGTCTCGGCGCACCTGTCTTACTGTGAGCGATGTCGGCGTACAGACGGTCAATTGCAAACGGTAGGGGGTGCCATGTTGGAGCGTCTCGACCCGGTATCCGTATCAGAGTCGTTACTAGACACCGTTCTAGCCCGCCTCGAAGACCCCGCGCCCCTGGCCTACGCCGGACAAACCGAGGTTTCAGCGCTTCCAGGCCTGCTCCAACGCCTGACCAATAAAGACTTTAGCCAGTTGGTGTGGAAGCGTGTAACACGCGCCCTGAGCATTAGCTACTTGTCGACTGGCGACACAAGCCACGAGTTTGCGTTGCTGCGTATCGCAGCAGGTGGGCGCATCCCCGAGCACACCCATGGTGGCAATGAGATGACACTGGTGTTGGAAGGGGGATTTAGCGACGGTAGGGACAGTTACCATCCTGGAGATTTTATCTACCGATCCAGCGAAGACACGCACGCGCCTGTGGCCCTCGATGGTGAGGATTGCATTTGCCTGACGGTGTTAGATGCACCCCTGAAATTCACTGGCTGGCAGCATCGGTGGCTCAATCCCTTTCTTAAGCTCCGCGCTAGCTGAACATGGTTTTGGGCGCAGCTCCCAAAGGCAGTGCGTCTAACTTTTCGAGACGTGAATATTCACATTGTGTACACTCACGCGCCTTCCAACATAAAAATACTAGGTTAAGACACTATGCGACTAGCGATACCCCGTGAGACGCACCCCGGTGAAAACCGTGCGTCTGTCACTCCGGAAACTGTAAAAAAACTGGTTCGACTTGGAGCCGATCTGGCCATAGAAAGCGGTGCGGGTGCGGGTGCCGGGTTCAGTGATGAGGCTTACGCCGCAGAAGGAGCGTCGGTGGTCACTGATCGCGATGCGCTGCTGGGCAGTGCCGATATGGTGCTGCGCTTACGCAAGCCCGATCTCGAGGAAATAGGCAAGCTCAAGTCTGGGTGTATACACGTGTCTTATCTTGACCCCTTCAACGAGCACGCACTGATTCGCGAATTTGCGGCTAAAAGCATTACTGCGGTCAGTATGGAGATGATTCCCCGGTCGACTCGATCGCAAAAGATGGACGCACTGAGCTCACAGGCTAACCTTGCCGGGTATATGGCAGTGATGTTGGCCGCCACCCGACTACCCAGAATTTTTCCAATGATGATGACGCCAGCGGGAACCTTGAAGCCCTCGAAAGTATTCATTATTGGTGCTGGCGTAGCGGGGCTACAGGCTATTGCAACCGCTAAGCGCCTAGGTGCAAGGGTGACTGCCTTTGATACCCGTCCGGTTGTCGCAGAGCAGGTTCAGTCATTGGGCGGTAAGTTCTTGGAGATTGATTTAGGCGACACTGGACAGACTGCAGATGGCTACGCCCGTGAGCTTACGCCAGAGCAGGTGGAGATACAGCGACAAGCACAAAAAGCCGTGATAGCAGACTCGGACGTGGTTATTACCACAGCACAGGTCTTCGGACGTAAGCCGCCGGTCTTGGTGACCGCCGACATGGTCGCTGGCATGGCCCCCGGCTCGGTCGTGGTTGATATGGCGGCAGAAACCGGGGGTAACGTTGAGGGCTCGGTACCCGATGAAGTCGTGGATGTCGGTGGCGTTACCATTGTGGGCACCGGCAATTTAGCGAATTTGGTAGCGCGAGATGCCACCCAAATGTACGCCAACAATATGTTTAATTTGGTGGAGGACACTTGGGACGAGGAGGCTAAATCCTTTGTTCTCGATATGGAGAACGACATTTTACCGGGCTGCGTTATTACTCACGGCGGTGCGGTGGTTCACCCAACTATAAAAGACATCCTTGAAGGAGCGAGCTGATCATGAACGGTGCCGAATATCTTCTGTTTATCCTCATGCTCTCGGTTTTTCTGGGTTTTGAGTTGATCAATAAAGTCCCTGCAACATTGCACACGCCCCTCATGTCTGGCGCCAATGCCGTGTCGGGTATCACTGCCGTAGGTGCTGTGGCGTTGGCCGGCACTGGTGAAGGCGATCTCGCTCAGTGGCTAGGTGCTGGCGCCGTCGCTCTAGCGAGTATTAACGTCGTGGGCGGTTATTTGGTGACCGATCGCATGCTGGGCTTCTTCAAGAAGCGGGAGGATTGATCATGGATACTTCGCTTGTGACGGGATTAGGTTATGTTGTTGCGTCGGGCCTGTTTATTTTTGGTCTGAAAATGCTGGGTTCTCCAGCTACGGCTCGCAGAGGCAATATGGTGTCCGCCGCGGGTATGCTGGTAGCGATTGTCGTGGCGTTACTCGACCAAGGCATCGTTGACTACACCTACATAGCGGGTGGCATGGTCGTTGGCGGGCTCATTGGCGCAGTAGTCGCGCGCTCAGTCGCCATGACTTCAATGCCAGAAATGGTCGCTTTATTCAACGGATTGGGAGGTTCTGCATCGCTACTCGTGGGCTGGGCAGCGCTATCACCCGATTCAGCACCTTTCACTCTGATCACCATCGTCCTATCGATCTTGATTGGCGGTGTCACCTTGACGGGTTCATTGATTGCCTATGGCAAGTTAAGTGAAAAGTTGGGTAGCGGTCAGATTGTATTTAGCGGTCAGCAAATTGTTAACTCTCTCGTGGTGCTCGGTATTATTGCTGGGGCAACCTTATTCGTGATGGAGCCGACCAATACCACTTACCTATATGCGGTGATTGGTCTGGCACTGGTCTTTGGCATTATGGTGGTCATTCCTATTGGCGGTGCCGATATGCCAGTAGTGATCTCCCTCCTTAATTCATACTCGGGCTTAGCGGCATGCGCGGCCGGTTTCGCCATTGATAACAATGTACTGATCGTGGCTGGATCGTTGGTGGGCGCCTCGGGCATTATCTTGACTCAGATTATGTGTAAGGCGATGAATCGCTCGCTTTCCAATGTCCTGTTCTCGGGTTTCGCGAGTGTTTCCAATGAAGTTACTGAGATTGAAGGCGAAATTAAGCCGATCAGTGCTGACGATGCCTACTACATACTCGAAGCGGCGAGCAGCGTGGCGATTGTTCCCGGTTACGGCATGGCGGTTGCGCAGGCGCAGCATGTGGTCAAAGAGCTTTCAAACCTCCTCGAGGCCAACGGCGCTGAGGTGGTATTTGGTATTCACCCTGTCGCCGGACGCATGCCTGGTCACATGAACGTTTTGCTGGCCGAGGCTGACGTGCCCTACGATCAGCTGTTAGAAATGGACGAAATAAATCCGCGCATGGAAACGGTAGATGTCGCTATTGTCATTGGTGCCAATGACGTGGTGAACCCGGCTGCAAGGGAGGTAGAGTCTTCGCCTATCTATGGCATGCCTGTTATCAATGTGGCTGATGCGCGAACGGTTTTTGTGCTCAAGCGATCAATGGCTTCTGGTTTTGCTGGCATTGAGAACCCGCTCTTTTACAAGGAAAATACCCGTATGCTCTTTGGCGACGCTAAAGAGAGTTTGGGTAAGCTGGTGTCAGAACTCAGCAGTTAAAAGTTTATTCTGAGTTGAAGCCCGCATAACCGCGGGCTTTTTTTTACCCTACTTTTACCGACTTACCGACTTACCGACTTACCGACTTACCGACTTACCGACTTACCGACTTCGGAATACAGCGCTGTCAGAAAAGCTTCGCCCTCGGTAGGTAATGTATTGAACAGATCTTTTGAAATGACTGAGCAATGGGTGCTAACGATCTTCTTCTTTTTCAAATTGTAGGCTGGCCAGTCGCGCATACAGCGGTGATGTTGACAGGAGCTCAGCGTGGGTGCCCGTCGCTATTACTTGCCCCTGATCTACAACGGCGATTTTGTCCGCGTTGATGATTGTGGAGAGGCGGTGGGCAATGATAATCGTGGTGCGGTCATGCATAATTTCTGCAAGGGCTTGCTGCACATAAAATTCACTTTCTGTGTCTAGCGCGCTAGTCGCTTCATCGAGTAACAAAATTTCGGGGTTCTTTAAAACAGCTCTTGCAATAGCGATGCGCTGACGTTGACCACCCGACAGGCGTACACCTTGAGCGCCGAGCGGACTGTCATAGCCCTTGGGTAATTGCGAGATAAATTCATGGGCATAGGCCGCCTGCGCGGCGGAGTGAATTTCTGCATCGGTTGCATCGGGCTTCCCGTAGGCAATGTTATATCGGACGCTACCGCTGAACAGCACGGGGCTTTGCGGGACTAGGGCAGCGCGCTCGCGCCAGGCCGCTAGCGGAATTTGGCGCAGGTCGAAGGGGCCGTAGCTGACTGAGCCGTGTTGAGGGTCATAAAAGCGCTGCAACAGTTCAAAGAGCGTTGACTTCCCTGCGCCTGATTGCCCTACGAGGGCGAGAGATTTTCCCGGGGGTATCGCCAATTCAAAATTTCTCAGTGCAGGTTGATCCGGTCGGCTAGGGTAGGAGAACGAGACCTGCTTAAAGGTAATGGGTAAACGGCTATCTGGATTTTCGGTACCACCATCAATGATGACGCTGGTTTCATTCAATAATTCCATGAGTCGCTCGGCCGCACCAGCTGCCCGTTGTAGATCACCCCAAACTTCGGACAGTGTGGCGAAAGCAGCCCCCAACATCACCGCATAGAAAACGAAGGCCCCCATTTCGCCACCGGACATGCGTCCCGAAATGACGTCTTGCCCGCCGCTCCACATCATGCCGGCCATGGCGGCAACCAGCAGTAAAATGGCAAAACCGGTCAGAAGGGCGCGTTGACGGATCCGCGAGCGTGCAACATCGAATGCCGTAGTCACATCTCGATCGAAGGCTGTCTGCTCCATAGCTTCGCGATTGTAGCTTTGCACGATTTTTATCGATTGAAGGATTTCCCCTGCGTGGCTACCGACCTCAGCAATCGTCTGCTGGCTTTTGTTGGACAGGTTGCGCACTCGGCGGCCAAAAAACAAAATTGGCAACAGCGTCAAAGGCACACCCACGAGAATGATGAGGCTTAGCTTTAAATTGGTGATGAGCATGAGTACTAATGCACCCACAAGTGACAAGGTGTTGCGTGCGGCCAGGCTAACCGAGGAGCCAATTAGGGTTTGTAAAAGAGTGGTGTCGGTGGTTAGTCGGGACATAATTTCCCCCGACTGGTTGGACTCAAAGTAGCTGGGCTGAAGGCTCACGAGGTTGGAGAAAACCGCACTGCGGAGGTCGGCACTGACGCGTTCTCCCAGCCAGGAAACAAGATAAAAACGTACCATGGCACCCACTGCCATTAAGGCCCCCACCGCCACGATAAAAATGACGGCTTTGCGTAAACCCCTGGTATCGCCCCCTGCAAAACCTTCGTCGATCAATAGCTGCAGGCCGTACCCCAAAGAAAGTTGCAGCATTGAGGTCAAAATTAGGGCCAGACTTGCAGCAACCAACCGCAGCTTGTGTCGCCAAAGTAGTCTCAATAGGCCACGGAGTGGGGTAAATCCGGCCGAGCCAGGCCCCTCAGGTGCCTCCTGAGGTTTTTTCGGATCCTGGCTCACCGGTCTGGCGAGCCGGCAGGGGGATAGATAAGGCTAGCCTCGATTTCAGACTTTCGCTCTTCTGACACGTCAGGGAAGGGCAGCTGTTCATTGGCCCTCCAGCCCTCTAGTTTGGCTGTAACTTCTGCCATTGTTGCTTCACTGGCTTTGTGGAAGTCTCGGACCTGCAGCACTTGGCCCGGTCCAGAAAAGATAGCGCCATTCTCATGCACAATCTCAATGATCCGAAGGTTCAGATCTTCGGCAATGGCGAGATATGTTTGGTAGTCTGTAGTCATGACGCCCGCGTCAACCCTAAATACCGCGGTGGCGGCGTCAATATCCGTAAGCCTTACCGAGATTGTGTCGGGTTGTATTTTGGGGTGTGCCAACAGCATCTCCCGGAGTTCGCCAAGAATGACGCGCAGTTGCTCCGAGGTCGGCATTTGCACTTGTAGATGCTTCAAAAATCGGATGCGGTCCCGGAAGGAAATATTTTCTACCTGATCCGCGGCAAATTTGGCGTTGGGAATAAACACGCGGGTCCGATCAAGCGTCCTTACCGTCACCGACCGTAGTCCAATTTCTTCAACGGTGCCCGTGAGATCACCAAAACGGCAGAGGTCTCCAGGCCTTATAGGTCGGGCAGCATAGATGGTGACGGCGCCAATGATGTTTTCCATGGTGCGCTGGGCCGCCAATGCGATCGCTAGAGAGCCAACACCTAGGCCGGCAATGAGTGTGGAAATGTTAAATCCGGCATTTTTCGCCCAAGCCAGCATCGCCACAAGAACGATAATAATTTTTACCATTAAGATGAGGGGCCGTAGCAGTGCGGTTAAGTGCAGATCCCCGGAGTTTTCGAGCTGTCTGAATTTATAATCTCGCCACAAACTGAGAAGCGCCAAAATAAAAACTGTCGCGGCTAGATATTCTAGGGGTGAGCTTTTCAAATACACGCGCGCCGTTACGGACAGGCCCAACTGTTCCATAGCCATGCGCAGCAGTGCGACATAAGCGATGATACGCATGGGTATCGCCCAAAAATGCTGAATAGCAAGGGGGATTTTGTTGGGGATGCGCAGACACATCCAAGCCAGAAAGCGTGTGATTAGGCCCGAGATAACCCAAAATAATCCCAGAGCAATGAGCATTGAAAACGCCTGCCAGTTGGTCATACCCAAGACCGTAAATGGGGGTAACGTTCGAGATAGCCAGATTGCCCATTCGGAGTAGCCATGCTCGTCCCACATGTCCGGAATGAGCACGACGGTGGCATTGGATATGCGCCAGACATAATCACCCTGGTTATCGGGGATACGCTGGAGGAAAACGGGAACAACGGTTTCGCTCAGTTGGACCTCACCTACCTGATCCCGATAACTGGGAAGGCCATCATCCAAATGTCCTTCGGTGCTGTCGCTTAATACGCTGATGTCCAAAGCGTTTTGCTTTGTCCAGACGAAGGCTAATGCTTGCGCCAGACTCTTGGGCTCGAATGCGGCCATATTCTCGGGTAGATAGCGTAGATCAAGGTATTGGGCTGCAATGTCAAAGTCGCCAGAACGTAAATATTTTCGAAAACCCAGTATCGCATCTAAGGGTGTTCGAGCTGCGGCCGGGTAGAGTTTTCGTTCGTTACTTTCGCTGCTGAGTTGCTCTAGCTGCTGTTCAGATTGGTAGACAGCAAGTGCTGAGGTCTTTTCAAGAACGCTTTGATTTTCGGGGTTTTGAGCGAGGGCGCTGACAACCCCTGTTAGCAGCACCGCGAAAGTCAGTGATTGGTAGAAAGTTTTTATCATAGCTACCCCTCTGATTGATAATGGTCAGTAGATGCCTGCATACAGACCCGCTGACTTACCCTAAATGCTCGAGCGCTTATAGTCACGGCGTCTCCGATTGCGATGATCGTCGCTTTAGAAGGCGGCCGAATACAATACCCATTTCAAAAAGTAGCCACATTGGCAGCGCCAAAAGTGACTGTGAAATAACATCGGGTGGCGTTAGGAGCATGCCTGCAACAAAACACCCAACGATGATCCAAGGGCGTTTTTTGGCCAGTTTCTCAGGAGTGGTTGCGCCCGTAAGAATCAAAATAATAGCGGCGATCGGAATTTCGAAAGCAATACCAAAGGCGAAAAACAGTTTCAGCACAAAATCCAGATACCGATTGATATCGGTCATTACTGTTATGTCACTCGGGCCCACACTCGTGAAAAAAGCGAATATGAGTGGAAATACCACAAAATAGGCAAAGGCTGCCCCAGCGTAAAATAGCAACACACTTGATGCGAGTAGCGGAAAAGCCAGCCGCTTTTCTTTGCGGTACATACCCGGAGCCACAAAGGCCCAAACTTGAAATAAAATGTAGGGAATAGCGACGAAGACCGCGACCACTAAAGTGAGCTTAAACGGTGTAAGGAACGGAGAGGCGACCTCCGTTGCAATCATACTGGACCCTTGTGGAAGTAATTTCCTCAGGGGTTCAGAGACAAAGGTATAGATCTCATTGGCAAAGGGAAAAAGGCCAATAAACGCAACAAGAATCGCAAGCACTGCTCGCAACAGGCGATCTCGTAGCTCCACCAAATGCGCCACTAGCGGCTGCATCGTGTCGTTCTGTGGCTCTGTCTCTGTGGCGTTGGGTACCTTACTCAAGGATGCTCTGCCTTGGATTCCAACGGTTTACTCGCCGTAACCTCAGTATCCGTTGTGGGGTGGATCTCAGCCTGCACCTCATGCTCTAAGGCAGCAATCTTTTCGGTCACTGGCGCCGCCACATCACGCATTTCGTTTTCGAGCTCTGAAGCACTGTCTTTGATTTGCTTCAAAATTTCATCGTTATGGAGCTCTCGCTGCACTTCTAGGCGTACGTCATCAACGCTGCGGCGAAATTTCTTCACCCAATGGAGTGTTGTACGCACGGCGTCAAGAAATTGCTCGGGGCCAAAAACCAATAGCCCAACGATGCTGATTAACAGCAGCTCGAAAAATCCAATATCAAACACTGAGATGGCTACCTAAATGCAAGGGTCGACTTAGGACGGGGTTGAATCCTTGGTGTCTACCTCAGATTCTCGCCGCTCGCTAGCCGTCGAATCACTGCCACCTTCGTCCTTGACGCTACTTTTGAAGCCCTTAATGGCACTTCCCAGGTCGCTACCAATGTTTTTCAGGCGCGAAGTGCCGAATAACATGACGACAATCGCTAGTACTATCAGCAACTGCCAAATACTAATTCCACCAAGTCCCATAAATGTACCTTCCCATTTTTACCTAGCCGCGCAACGTAAACGCGGATTATTTTTCAGCTCTCGCAGCCTTTTCCTCGATACCCGAGATGCCAATACGATTGCCCAGTGTATCGAGAACTTCGTCATAGCGAAGGTCTAGGTGTGCCAGCATGACTAAAGAATGAAACCAGAGATCTGCCGTCTCTGAGATAACCGCCAAACGCGCGGCGTCTGTGCCGTCATAATCCTTAGCCGCAAGTACAGTTTCGGTTGCTTCCTCACCCACTTTTTCAAGAATTTTATTCAACCCTTGTGCGTACAGGCTAGCCACATACGAATTTTCGGCACCGTCAGACTTACGGGCTTCAAGGGTTTCCTGTAAAGCTTCGAGTACGTCGCTCATGGGGAATTATCCTGTGCCACCCAACTACCCTCCGTGTGTTCGTAAAAAAAGCAGCTGTAACGTCCGGTATGACAGGCTGCACCGGTTTGTTCAACTCTGAGTAGTAGGGTATCACCATCACAATCGAGCTTAATATCAACTAAGCGTTGAATATGACCAGAGGTTTCGCCCTTTCGCCACAGTGCACTTCGCGATCGAGACCAGTAAACGGCTCGGCCCTCAGCCAATGTTAGTTTTAGGGCCTTCTCGTTCATCCAAGCCAGCATGAGCACTTCGCCACTGGTAGCGTCTTGGGCTACGGCGGGGATCAAACCCTGAGCGTTCCAGCGGGGGCTTATTGTGTCAACGTCTAATGTCATGGGTGCAGTATGCCAGACTTAATTATGGATGCTTATTTGAAAAGCAGGCGAGGGCTAACAAGACTGCCCCCGCTATGAATATTATCGGCTCCTCGGGGGTTCCATTTGCGAGGGTGACTAGCCCCAGACCCAAGGCGATCAATACGGGTGTTCTGTAATTGAAGGCGGTAGTTTTAGGTTGATCAGACTGATCTTGCTGCAAATTTTTGATGATGAGGTCAGGTAATCGGGGGAGGGCCTCCAGCCAAAAAGGCGCCTCTTGTTGCAGGCGCCGCAGCACAGTCTGAGGTGCGTAGCGATCGGCTAGCCAGCGCTCCAGAAAGGGTTTGGCGGTGTCCCATAAATTGAGGTCGGGATATAACTGGCGACCCAGTCCTTCAATATTCAGAAGGGTTTTTTGCAGCAGTACCAGCTGGGGTTGAATTGGCATTTCAAACTGTCCCGCCGTTCGAAAAAGGCTGATCAGCATGTGCCCGAAAGAGATATCCGCTAGCGGGCGCTCGAAAATGGGTTCACATAGGGTTCGCATGGCCGACTCAAACTCGGCGATGGAAGTCTCCGCTGGCACCCATCCACACTCCACGTGTAGCTTTGCCACTAACCGGTAGTCCTGCTGAAAAATAGCCAGTAAATTTCGGGCGAGGTAATAAAGGTCGTGCTCATCGAGCTGCCCTACAATGGCACAGTCAATGGCCAAGTAAGAGGGGTTCAGTGGATCTGTCGTATCGACAAAGATGTTCCCAGGATGCATGTCGGCATGGAAAAAGCTGTCGCGGAATACCTGTGTGAAAAATATCTCAACGCCGCGTTCGGCAAGGATCTTCATATCGACGCCTTGCTGTTTTAGAGTCGCCACGTCGGTGACGGGCACTCCGTAAATACGTTCACTAACCATAACTTTTTCAGATACCAGCCCCCAGTGCACCTCTGGTACATAAACGAGTTCGCTGCCTGCAAAGTTGCGGCGTAGTTGGGAGGCGTTGCCGGCCTCACGGCGTAAATTAAGCTCGTTGAGTAGAGTGCGCTCATAATCGGCAGCGACCTCAAGGGGTTTAAGTCGACGCCCCTCTTTGAGGAAGCGCGCAATCGCCCAGGCTAGGGCGGCAATTAGCTTGAGGTCTGCGCGAATAACGCTGTCAATCTCAGGGCGTAAGACTTTGACGACAACCGCCTCGCCCGTCGATAATGTTGCTGCATGCACCTGTGCCACCGAGGCGGCGGCGAGTGGCGCTTGCTCAAAGGAAGCAAAGTGTTCATTTATAGACCCCCCTAAGGCGGCTTCAATACACGCAATAGCGTCTTCTGAGGGGAAGGGTGGGACGTTGTCTTGCAGCTGTGCAAGCTCATCCGCAATGTCGTCGGGTAACAGGTCGCGTCTTGTGGAGAGTAACTGGCCAAACTTGATAAAAATTGGTCCTAAGGTTTCCAGAGCCACTCGCAACCTTTGTCCCGGGCTTTCACTTGACGCATTTTTATCTGAACCCAGAGGTTGGAAAATTAAACGGCCCATTTTAGTTTGCCGCTGAGCTGGCGCGAGCTCATACAGCCGCTGTTTGCGGATGGTGCGCCAGACTGTCAGAACGCGACCGATCATCGTGCTGGGGTCTTCAGCCGCTGGGCGAGCCGCTTCAAGCGAGATTCGAGTCTGTCTACCTTTAAGACTAGGGAATCGATTTCCTGATAAAAATATTCCAGTTCGGCTGCGGGAGGCGATAATCGCCCTTCTTCGAGAATGAATTCGGACAATTGCCGTCGGAAACTTTTACTACTGGCTTCTCCCCACTGAAAGATCTGCCTCAGTAGGTTAGCCAACTGGTGTCCGGCGACGTCGCCGAGCACACCTACAAGAGGGGCTTCCCAGTCGGGTTGCATTTTGGCAACTAAGGTTTGCAGAGCAATCAGTGGTGCGCTGTTGCCAATAATTTCGAGGTCACTATTGATCAACGTTACTGCGGGGTCCTCGGCGGTTGTCAGCGCCAAATAGTCGTTGAGACCGCCTCTGACACGAACACTGCAAGCTTGCTCGCAGTAGGGTGTTAGATGGAGTCGCCCTTCGGGTTCAACAATGGCAAATACTTCAAGGGCTGGAGCCCAGCACTCAATAGCCAAGACGGTCCCGCTGAGATCTGCCAGGTCTCTGGCGCTGGCGGGATCCAGCTCTAAGCCACGATTTATCGCACCTTCGGCCGCCATTAAGACGGCCGTAATGATTGCGGGGTCGTGATGAGTATTCACGGCTACGCCTTGATACCCCTATGAACGGCGACAATACCACCGGTCATATTGTGGTACTCACAATTAACAAGCCCGGCATCTTCCATCATCCCCAACAAGGTATCTTGATCTGGGTGTTTACGAATGGATTCAGCCAAATAGCGGTAGCTGTCAGCATCATTATTAAATAGCTGTCCCATCAATGGCAGAACTCGAAACGAGTAGGTATCGTAAATTTTTTCAAATATTGGGTTGACCGGCTTTGAGAATTCCAACACCAGGAGTCGGCCACCGGGCTTTAGAATGCGTTCCATAGACCGAAGGGCCATGTCTTTGTCGGTAACATTGCGCAGTCCAAAGGCAATGGTGATGCAATCAATGGAGGCATCGGGAAACGGCAGCATTTGGGCGTCGCATTGCACCATGTGCAAATTTCCCACGGCCCCGGAATCCAGCAGCCGATCACGCCCTACCTTTAACATCGAGTCATTGATGTCGGCGAGGAGCACCTGGCCGTTATCGCCAACTAGTCGAGAAAATTTCGCTGCGAGATCACCGGTGCCACCCGCAATATCCAGTACTGTCTGCCCGGGTCGAACGGCACTGAGTTCAATGGTGAAACGCTTCCACAATCGATGAATGCCCGCTGACATCAGATCGTTCATCAAATCATAGCGATTGGCTACAGAGTCGAAGACACCACGGACCAGGCCTTCCTTCTCATTCTTGTTGACTGTTTCGAAGCCGAAGTCAGTCGTTTCGCCAGATGCGGCATTAGTTTTATCAGTCATAGTGAGTTTCCGGCGGGGCTCATCCGCTTATTGTAACCGAGCTGAGTCGCTGTCGCGTAACAGGGCTAATAGCGTTGGATTAGGGCTGGAACATGAGCACCTGCGTGTCAGCGTCACGGCCAAGGCCAGCCGCATGAAGGCGAGCGTTGTAATCCTGCCACAGTTCTGGCTGTCGATTGACCAGATCATGCAAATAACTCCAGCTGTACAGGCCACTATCATGGCCGTCGTCAAAAACGAGTTGTACTGCATAGTGTCCTACGGGATTAATGGCGGTAATTTGAACCCCCGATTTGCCGGTTTGAAGGACTTCCTGCCCTGGACCGTGACCCCGAACCTCTGCCGATGGAGAAAACACTCTAAGAAACTCTGCGGTTAAGGAGCCCGTTAGCCCGTCACTGAATGCCAGATCTAAGGTCCGTTGATTGCGAGCGTAGTGAATCCGGTCAACAGTATGTTCAGCGTCATCAGGCTTCATAATATAAACCGTGATAAATCGTCGTCATTGGCCAATTCGCCGAGCTGATTATCGACATAGTCTCTATCGATGGTCACTTCAGATTCGCCGACCCCAGCGTCAGACGCACTAAAAGATATTTCCTCAAGTAGCCTTTCCATTGCCGTGGCCAATCGACGCGCACCAATATTTTCAGCACGCTCATTAACTTGCCAGGCGATTTCAGCGATCCGCCCAACCCCTGACTCGGTAAAGTGTATGGTGACGCCTTCTGTGGCAAGTAAAGCTTGATATTGGGCGGTCAAGGCTGCTTTAGGCTCTGTCAATATGCGCTGAAAATCCTCGCTTGTTAGCGCTGCAAGTTCCACTCGAATAGGCAGGCGACCCTGTAGCTCAGGAATGAGATCGGCAGGTTTTGACAGGTGAAAAGCACCTGAAGCAATAAATAAAATGTGGTCGGTTTTAATGGTGCCGTGCTTGGTGGTGACCGAGCAGCCCTCTATCAGTGGCAAGAGGTCGCGTTGCACGCCTTCACGGGAGACATCCGCGCCGCCCATTTCACCGCGTCTGGCCACCTTATCAATCTCATCAATGAAAATAATACCCGTTTGTTCGGCGGCGGAGAGAGCTTGAGCTTTTAGATCTTCAGGATCAATGAGTTTGCTGGCCTCTTCATCTTCCAATAACTTAAGTGCCTCCTGAATCGGCGCTTTGCGGGGTTTCCCGCCTTTGTTGAGGTTCGCAAACATGCCCTGAAGTTGCTGCGTCATCTCTTCCATACCGGGGGGTGCCATGATATCGACGCTGCTGGCTGGATTTTTGACTTCAATTTCAACTTCCCGGTCATTGAGGTCACCTTCACGAAGCTTTTTACGTAACACTTGTCGGGTGCTTGCGTTGCTGTCGTCACGGTCGGGTGGTAACAATAGGTCTAGCAAGCGTTCTTCCGCAGCATCTTTGGCTCGCGTACGAACTTTGATCAGCGCTTCCTCTCGCAGGAGAGTAATGGCGGTCTCTACGAGATCGCGAATCATAGACTCTACGTCACGACCCACGTATCCGACTTCCGTAAATTTAGTGGCCTCCACCTTTACAAAGGGTGCCCCTGCTAGCTTGGCGAGTCGTCGTGCGATTTCTGTTTTACCGACGCCGGTTGGGCCAATCATCAAGATATTCTTGGGAGTAATCTCGCTGCGCAGATCGGGCTCAAGCTGTTGACGTCGCCAGCGGTTGCGTAGGGCTATGGCCACCGCACGCTTGGCTTCGGCCTGACCGATAATGTGTTGGTCCAGTGCATGGACAATTTCGCGGGGAGTCATATTTGACATGATTCAGGCTAGGGTCTCTATGGTTTGGTTGTGATTAGTGAATACGCAAATATCGCCCGCTATAGACAGGCTTTTCTTTACAATTTCCTCGGCCGAAAGGGTCGTGTTTTCGATGAGGGCATGTGCTGCTGCCTGAGCGTAGGGCCCACCTGAACCGATCGCGATAAGACTATTCTCCGGTTCTATAACATCGCCGTTGCCGGTGATAATGAGCGACGTGTTAGCGTCTGCCACTGCGAGTAGGGCCTCGAGCCGGCGTAAAGCGCGTTCTGACCGCCACAGTTTAGCGAGTTCTACGGCGGCGCGTGTCAACTGGCCCTGGTATTTTTCTAGCTGAGCTTCGAAAAGCTCAAACAGTGTAAAAGCGTCTGCTGTGCCCCCGGCAAAACCGGCAATGACACTGTCTTTGTAGAGGCGTCTGACCTTTCGGGCATTACCTTTCATGACGGTATTACCCATGGAGACTTGACCGTCACCACCGATTGCCACCTGACCGTCTCTACGCACCGATACAATGGTGGTGCCGTGGAATTGTTCCATGCTCTTTCTCCTTGTCGTTCAGGGCGAACGTGGTCTGCGTAGTAGCAAAGTATCAATCGATTGCTGTGCCGTAATAGAGCGCGCTTGAGCCATTTTTGAGCGACTTTTGAAAGGCCCCAGATAAACGCGATACCAAGCGCCATTGTCGCCTTCAGTTTGTTCAATAGTGGGGTCTAATCCCAGCAGCACCAGTTCACCACGACGCCGATCTGCGTCGTTGCGAGCCCTAAAAGATCCCGCCTGCAATACGTAGAGATCACCCTGCCCGCTACCGTTGATATCGGGCGGCTCAACGTCTGAGGTCAGGTCGAGTGTCTGAGAGGGCAGCACCGTATAAAAGTCGAAGCGAGGTTGAGGGTCGTCGTCCGCAGGCGCAACATGAGATTCTTCAATAGTTGCAGTGGCTACTGTATTGCCCTGATTCGTTAGCCAGGCAAAGCCAATAACCCCGAGTAGAAGTCCTGCTGTAATACCGACCCCAAACCCTTGCACGTGAGCCAATGTCAGTGACGGTGGACCGTTGGTGGATGCGGTCTTACGTCTATTAGCGCTGGGCTTACGACTGGCCGCTCGCTGTCCAGAGCCCCTCGCGGCCGGTTTCCTGGGGGTTGCTGGTTTCCGGGATTGTGTGGCCAAAGCTACATACTCTCTGGGGCCGAGACGCCCAGTAAGTTTAGCCCGTTTTCAATCACCTGGCGTGTTGCCTCTGCAAGGCTAATTCGCGCTAGCGATTGACTCTTGTTATCGGCGTCAACCAGCTTGTGGGCGTTATATAAACCGTGAAAGGCTGCGGCAACCTCGCGCAAGTAATTGGCAATATCGTGGGGTTCAAGGCGCTGTGCGGCATTAGCGACAACCTCGGGAAACTTGGCTAGAAGCAAGGCTAGCGCCAGTTCTTCAGCGGTGGTTAGCGTGTTCAAGTGGTCGAGTCCGGCGTCTGCTGTCCAATCGGCGCCTTCGGTGAGGGCTTTGCGTTTGACGCTACAAACTCTGGCATGGGCATATTGTATGTAAAACACCGGATTTTCATTGGACTGGGCGAGGGCTAGGTCGATATCGAAAGTTAATTGAGATGAGGCCGAGCGTGCGGCCAGAAAAAAGCGCGTGGCATCTCTGCCCACCCACTCAATGAGATCCCGCAAGGTTACGTAGCTGCCGGCGCGCTTAGACAGCTTAACCTCAGCCCCGTCACGCATGACGGTGACCATTTGGTGCAACACGTATTCGGGCCATCCTGCAGGAATATCCTTACCTAATCCCTGCAGCCCCGCTCTGACTCGGGTAATGGTGCTGTGATGGTCGGCACCTTGCTCGTTGATCACCCGCTCAAAACCGCGTTGCCATTTATTGAGGTGGTAGGCTACATCCGGCACAAAATAGGTGTACTCCCCATCCTTTTTGCGCATCACCCGGTCTTTGTCATCGCCAAAGTCACTGGTTCGTAGCCAAAGTGCACCCTCTTGCTCGTAGGTATGTCCGGCGCTCTCAAGAGCCGATACCGTGTCGTTAACCTCGCCACTTTCGTACAGTGCACTTTCTAGAAAATATTCATCGAAACGGACGCCGAAGGCTTTTAAGTCGAGATCCTGTTCCCGACGCAACCAAGCCACGGCGAAGTCACGAATGGCGTCTAGATTATCAATATCACCCAGTGCTGTGATGGTGCGGTCCGCCGCGGAAACGGTGATTTTATTTTGGTAGGCGGTCGCAAGATCGGTAATGTAGGTGCCACGGTAACCGTCTTCTGGCCAGTCTGAGTCCTCGGGCGTCAGTCCTTGGGCTCGGGCTTGCACTGATCGCGCTAAATTGACGATCTGCTGTCCCGCATCGTTGTAATAAAACTCTCGGTGTACAGACCAGCCGGTAGCGACTAACAGTCGCGCGAGTGAGTCGCCAATTGCCGCGCCACGGCCATGACCGACATGCAAAGGCCCGGTGGGATTAGCCGAAACGAACTCAACTTGAGCCCGACGGCCTCCGCCTTTATTACTGTTTCCAAACTCAGATCCGTTGGCGAGAATGGAACGGATAACCTCGACGTGGCTTGATTGATTGAGAAAAAAATTAATGAATCCCGGACCGGCGATCTCAGTTTTGGCTACGAAGTCATTGGCGGGCAGCGCGTCAATAATCATCGCAGCGAGATCCCGGGGAGCCATGCGTGCCTTTTTAGCCAGCACCATGGCTAGATTAGTGGCAAGGTCACCATGGCTGGGGTCTTTGGTGTGATCAATCTGGGGGACAAGATCCGGCACTTCCGGCACCTGTTCTTTGGCTATCAACGCCTTCATAGCCTGATCCAGAAGCGAAGTAAGCGCTTCCTTCATAATTATCTACTCCACGGTTTTCGCATGCCTAGCACGCTGGGACGGACGGAATTATCCCCGAGCTGACACCTTTTTGACAGAGGCTTAACTTTTATGGGCCTGGTAAATACTCATAACGGCTCTGAGGGGTCTATATCGACAAACCAACGTAAACCGCTGGGCGCTCTCTTTTCAGCGGCCAGCACGACCAGTTTTTTTACACTGGCATGAACCCCGGATCGTTTTGGGCCCGCGATAACAATATGGCTACGATATAGCCCGGCACGACGGGCCATGGGAGCGGACAGTGGCCCGACTAGACGAATTAACGGATCTGGAGTTTGCGACCGGTAGGCTTTTATTAAGGCGACAAGGAATGCTGCTCCTGCGTCGGGTGTGGCACTGTCGCAGCGTAAAGCTGCTAGGGCTCCGTTTGGAGGGAGCCCTTGAGCTTCACGGGATAACAGCAGCTGTGCCGATAGCGAGCGCCAATTTTTTTCCAGCACCGCCATCATTATGGGGTGTTCAGGGTGTCGAGTTTGGATTATGACCTCTCCTGACCGTTGCGCGCGGCCCGCCCGACCACCCACTTGAGTGAGTAGCTGTGCTAAGCGCTCTTCGCCGCGGAAATCTGGACTCATTAGCAGCGAGTCAGCGTCTAGGACACCCACACATGTGACCTTTGGGAAATGGTGACCCTTAGCCAGCAGTTGTGTGCCCAACATGATACAGGCCCCTGCGTTTTCGACTGTTTGGGTAAATGTCGCCATCGCATGCCGACCAGACATACTGTCACTATCCACACGATATACGGGGACGTCGGGAAAATCTTTTTTCAGCGCCTGCTCGGTTTGTTCGGTCCCGAGGCCACTGGCCACGAGCCGCTGCCCGTGACACTGAGGGCACAGTTTTGGCAAAGGGTTTTGCTGTCCACAATGATGACACTGCACACGCGGTGGCTTTTTATGCAAGGTTTGCCGGGCGTCGCAGTTTTGGCATTCAGCGGTCCAACCGCAGTCATGGCATAACAACGTTGGTGCAAAGCCTCTGCGATTTAAAAATAATAATACTTGTTCGCCTCGAGCCAGCACCTCCTTCATTTTGGTTTGTAATTGCGCTGAAAGCCCTGCGCGCAGCGCTAATCCGCGAATATCAATAATGCGTTTACTGGGGGGATGGGCACCTGCAGCCCGTTGCGTCAGTCGGTGCCACTGGTAACGCTCGCTCGTGGCATTTGCCATGGACTCTAGGCTTGGCGTGGCCGAACCCAGAACCACAGGGCAACCACTGAGTTGCGCTCTTTTGACGGCGACGTCTCGGGCTGAATAGCGCAGACCATCCTGTTGATTCAGCGATACGTCGTGCTCTTCATCAACAATGATCAAGCCCGGTGTCAGCATTGGCGCAAAGACAGCAGATCGCGTTCCAATAATAATGCCTGCCTGCTGGCTTCTTGCGGCCTGCCAATTACGATCCCTCTCGGCGCCACCGAGGCCCGAATGCAGCGTAACGATAGGACAATCAAAGCGGTCGTTGAAGCGCTTGACCAACTGTGGTGTCAGGCCGATTTCAGGAATCAGTACGAGGGTTTGCTCTTGGCGGGCGATGGCGGCGGCAATGGCCTGCAAGTAAACCTCGGTTTTTCCGCTGCCCGTGACGCCCTCTAATAAATGACAGGTAAATTGGCCCAGTGATGCTGTAATTGCAGTGATGGCGGTGTTCTGTTCATTGTTGGCGCTCAGTGGAGCCCTACATTCCCAGGCTTTATTGGCGAGAATTTCCACGGGTTCAATTAAAGCGCTAGCCAACAGCGTGCGGAAGTTATCTGGCTTAAACCCCAAAGATTGCAGCTCGCTGCGGGTTTTGGGTCCATTACGTAGTGCAGCGATCAGGGCCTGCTGGCGGGGTGCGCGACTCAGTGATGTGTCCGACAGACCTTCACCACGCAGCGTAAGATTAAATCCACGGTCGTGGACACTTGCCGGTGACTCTCCTCGTCTCTCTCTGGGTGATAGGCCTAAAATTAATGTCTCACCGGGAGGGTGCTGGTAGTAATCTGCGGTCCAGCTCAACAGCTCGAGCACGGCAGGATCAATCAGTGGGTTTTTATCCAGATAATTCTTGGTGCGTTTCAGTTTGGCTGGGTCGACGTTAGTGGACCCTAGAATTTCGGTGACAATACCCACAAGTTGCCGAGATCCCAGGGGCACTAGAATTCGGCTTCCAACCGCGGGTAACGTGTCAGTACCTTTTGCCGGCAGATAATCCAGGTATCCCCGAACAGGAATGGGTACAGCGCAGCGCAACAGGGTTTGGGCGTTGTCTGGTCGCTGTGGCAAGTTTGATCCTCGATGTTGAACTGTTGGGAATTCCATTGTTTCTTGGGCCTTGATAAACCTTCGGTTTCTGGTAACCTTCGTCCTCTTTTTTTATGGCGCCTCCGTGTGGGGGGTTGCAAGGAATCTGTTCATGAAAGCCGACACTCATCCGCGTTACGAGGAAATCACTGCTCGTTGTAGCTGTGGCAACGAAATCAAGACCCGTTCAACAGTCTGCGAAGACATTTTGTTGGATGTCTGCAGCCAATGCCATCCCTTCTTTACTGGGAAGCAGAAAATCTTGGATACTGGCGGTCGAGTAGATCGTTTTAATAAGCGCTTCGCAGGCAGAAGCCTGAAGAAATAGGCCCCTTAGGGGAAATAAGCGCCGGCCAAGCCGGCGTTTTTTTTGTCTCGAATGCCGCTAAGTGGCATTCAGAGCGGAAGGTCGACGTATATGTCAAAGCAACTTCTGAAAGATGCCCTCGATTATCATGCCTTGCCGATTCCGGGCAAGATTAGTGTTGAGCTGACAAAGCCTGCCGATACCATGCGTCACTTGGCGATGGCCTATTCTCCCGGCGTTGCGGAACCCTGCAGCCAAATAGCACTGGATCCGCAGCTTGCCTATCGTTACACCGGGAAAGGCAACAGTGTCGCGGTCATTTCTAATGGTAGTGCTGTTCTTGGATTGGGCAACCTAGGTGCGCTGGCGAGTAAGCCGGTAATGGAAGGGAAAGCCTTACTCTTTAAGCGTTTTGCCAATATCAATGCTATCGATGTGTTGGTCGATACTCAGGATGTAGATACTTTCGTCAATACCGTAAGCGCCATTGCCTGCACTTATGGGGGTATCAATCTTGAAGACATCAAAGCGCCTGAGTGCTTCGAAATTGAGCGCAGGCTTCAGGGCTTGTGTGATATTCCTATTTTTCATGATGATCAACACGGTACCGCTATTGTTACCGCTGCAGCTCTGGTTAATGCCCTTGAGATCCAACAGAAGACACTAGATAACGTTAATGTCGTGTGTTTGGGCGCGGGAGCGGCAGCAGTTGCTTGTATGAAACTGCTGTTGGAAATGGGTGCTGATCCGGGGCGCATGCTGATGTTGGATCGTCAGGGCGTCATCCATGCCGGGCGCGAGCAGCTCAATGAACAAAAAGCGCTCTTCGCGGTCAATACTGACAAACGGACCCTCGATGACGCGATGAAAGGCTGTGATGTCTTTGTTGGGCTTTCTGGTTCCGACTTGGTCTCTCAGGACATGGTCGCGTCAATGGCGCCTCGGCCTATAATTTTTGCATGCTCCAACCCCGATCCTGAGATTAAGCGCGAGCTCGCCATGGCTACCCGTAGCGACATCGTTATGGCCACAGGGCGGTCTGACCTGCCCAATCAGGTCAACAATGTTTTGGGGTTCCCATTTATTTTCCGGGGTGCATTAGACGTAAGAGCTTCGACCATTAATGAAGCCATGAAAATTGCAACGGTTAATGCTTTGGCTGAATTGGCGAGAGAACCAGTGCCTGAATCTGTGTTGGATGCCTACAGTCTCATCGATTTGGAATACGGCCCGAATTACATTTTGCCCAAGCCTATGGATCCCCGGCTGATGCCCATTATCGCACCGGCGGTAGCCCGTGCTGCTCAGGCTTCGGGTGTTGCCCGCTGCGAAATTGATGAAGATTACGAAGAGCAACTCTGGGGTGGTGTTGGTTTTGGCGCTGATCGCAATTGGCGCTGAGTGGTTGGGTTTAATCACTAGGGTTGAGGTTATTCTGCTTTAGAAAAGCCCTTCTAGCTCGTCAGTGCCAACCGGTTTGTCGCCATCGGATGTTTGAGCGGGAAGAAATTCCTCAAAGAAGTATTCGTAAACACTGCCCTCTGGCATGCCTGTGACACGTCTGCCTGTCTTACGGTCTATTCTCAGGCGCACCACGCCACTGGGCATCTCAGGCAAGGACTGCTCTTCGGGCAAGACCTCTCGCATAAAATCTATCCAAATTGGCAGTGCTGCGGTACCGCCAAATTCTCGCTTGCCCAGTAGGCTATAGTCGTCAAAGCCGACCCAAGCTGTGGTAACTAGATCGGGATTGAAGCCTGAAAACCAGGCATCTCTAGGGCCGTTGGTCGTGCCTGTCTTTCCGGCGATATCACTACGCTCCAACACCCGAGCTCGCCTTCCGGTACCGCTGGTAATAACGTCGCGGAGCATGGATGACATGAGATAGCTTGCTCTGGGGTCCATGACCTGTGGTGCTTCCCTGACATCACGGTCGATCGGTTGCAGGATGTCTTCCATGCGCAATGCTTCTATATTTTCAGCGGTATCCTCTGCGCAGTTGGAGCAAACAACCCAGGGGTCTGCCTGATAAATGACGTTGCCCGTGGCATCCTCGATGCGTTCTATTAAGTAGGGTTCTACCCTAAAACCACCGTTAGCGACGATGGCGTAGCCCGCTGCAATTTCGAGGGGCGTATAGGCATGGGTGCCCAGTGCCAAGGTCAGGTTTTTTGCCATGCCGTCTGTGTTGAAACCTAATTGCTCAACGTAGTCTAGGAAACGATTAAGGCCTAGCCGCTGCAGTACTCGAATGGAGACCAGATTGCGGGAATAGGTTAACGCGTTGCGCAGTCGGGTCGGGCCATAAAATCGACCGCTATCATTTTCGGGGCGCCATATTTCATCGCTGGATAGATTGTCCAAAACGATGGGCGCATCATTAATGAGGGTAGCGGGCGTTATACCGTGCTCCAGCGCAGCCGCATATAAAAATGCTTTGAAATTAGAGCCCGGTTGTCGTCGAGCTTGCGTCACTCGATTGAACTTTGACAGCTCGAATCCCATGCCCCCCACCAGTGCACGAATAGCACCATTGTCTGGGTTTAGCGCTACCAGCGCCGCTTGGGCGCGAGGTACCTGAGCGAGCCGGTGGTGCATTTTTTCTGAATCCCATTCGATCCGAATGAGATCACCGACAGAAAGTAAATTTTCAATGGTATCGGCCGCGGGCGTTGTCAGGTTTTCAGTTCGGTAGCGGCGGGTGCTCTCTAGGCCGTTGTGCCATTCAAGACGCTGATGCTCACCACTTTTGCTGAGAACAGAAGCACCCGTAGCGTCGATTGAGGTCACAATGCCGGGCACAAGATCAACAATGACGGGCATCTCATCGAGTGCCCTTTGCCATCGCTTCTGCAGTTGTTCTTCACTTTCTTCTTCGCCTGGAGGCAGTTGGCGCTCAGGTCCTCTCCAGCCATGGCGTTTGTCGTAGGTACGAAGTCCGTTAACCAATGCCTGTCGTGCCGCAATCTGAGCTTTACCGTCCACTGTGGTGTACACGACATAACCATCGCTGTAGGCGCCTTTACCAAAACGCTCAAGCATTTCTTTGCGCACCATTTCAGCAACGTAGTCGGCTTCAACCTCAACCTGCAAGCCGCTATAGGTTGCTATAACAGGAATTTTGCGACTGCTGTCGCGGGTTGCAGCGTCGATCATGTCTAATGATGCCATGCGACCAAGAATCCAATCCCTTCTAATTTTTGCTCTCTCGGGGTTGCTCAGAGGGTTATTTCTTGAGGGAGCTTTGGGTATGCCTGCCAGCATGGCGTGCTGCGCCAAGGTTAGTTCCGATAGGGGCTTCCCATAATAGGTTTGCGCTGCTGCTTCGAAGCCATAAGACCGGTGGCCTAAAAAAATCCGGTTGACGTAGAGTTCAAAGATTTCTTCCTTGCTGAGTACGCGCTCGACTTCAAGAGCCAAAAGAATTTCGTTGAATTTGCGAAGAAAGGTTTGTTCCAGCGTGAGGGCATAATTGCGCGCAACCTGCATGGTCAGCGTGCTGCCTCCCGAACGCTTTTGCCCAGTGGCAATAAGCTCTGAGACCGCTCTCGCCAGCCCCAAGAAATCAACGCCGCTGTGCTCAAAAAATTGATCATCTTCTGCTGCTAGCAAGGCGTTTACGAAATCGCTGGGAATCTCGTCAAACTTTAGGGGGCTCCTTTTTTGCTCGCCAAACTGTCCAATAAGCCGGTTGTCACTGCTCATAACCTTCATGGGTGTCTGCAACTTAACGTCGCGCAACGTATCCGCGTCAGGTAAATTAGGGCTTAAATATAGATATAGGCCTGCTAGCCACCAAATAGCGGCACAACCTGCGATAATAAAGCTGATTAATAATGTTCGGGTCATAACTAAGACCTAATCGCTCCCAAATCAGCGGAAAATCGGCTAAGCAGTGTTTAAGGAGGTGCACTTTGTCAGGTAAGGGCGCAAATTACTGCGTCAAAGTGGCCTTTTTACAGGCTTGTAGTGCACCATAAAGAAGTATTATACCAAGCATACTCGTAGGTGCGTTGTTCTTAGCCTACAGAATTTGGTGGTAAATTATCAAAGCGGGATGAGATTGAGAGAGTGCTAGGCCTTTTTGGAAAGCGAAAACCGTCTCAAATGTTGGGCATTGATATTAGCTCGACGACGATAAAGCTGATTGAGCTGAGTCGGTCGGGGGACCGCTTTCGTGTCGAAGCTTTTGCGGTCGCCTCTTTGCCTCAGAATTCTGTCGTAGAAAAAAATATTAACAATACGGAAGCCGTGGCCGACTCTCTGCGCAGCCTTTATACCCGTGCAAGGTCTAAGAACAAGTTGGTATGTGCTGCGGTGGCGGGCTCGTCGGTGATAACCAAAACTCTTCCCATGCCATTAGGGTTAAACGACGATGATATGGAGACTCAGCTAACCCTTGAGGCCGACCAATATATTCCGTACCCCCTAGACGAAGTTGCCATTGATTTTGAGGTTCAGGGGCTGTCAGCGGGTCGTTCTGACCAGGTCGAAGTGCTACTTGCGGCGTGTCGTCGCGAAACGATTGATGCACGGGTGGAGGCCCTTGAGCTTGCTGACCTGATACCCAAAGTGATCGACGTCGAAGCGTATGCTATGGAGCGGGCGTTTGATTTAATCAAGGTTCAGTGGCAAATAGAAGAGACCGCCACCGTTGCGGTGGTAGATATCGGTGCGACGATGACAACGCTGTCGGTGCTGCATAAAGGCGAAACTGTTTACACCCGGGAACAGCTGTTTGGGGGCAAACAGTTGACCGATGAAATTATGCGCCGATACGGCCTACCCCTTGAGGAAGCGGGCCTTGCTAAAAAGCAGGGTGGTCTACCTGACGATTATGAGGCTGATGTGCTCGAACCCTTTCGAGAGGCAGTGGTTCAGCAGGTTGGAAGATCACTGCAATTCTTTTTTTCTTCTAGCGATTTCAACAGCGTTGATTGTGTCATCTTGGCGGGAGGCGTCGCTGCGATGGATGGCTTAGAGCCTCTGGTAGCGGGCCGGCTGGGCTGTCGGACGATTGTGGCAAACCCATTTGCCGATATGAGTATTTCTCCTAAAGTAAACGCCGTGGCATTGAATTCTGATGCGCCGGCGATGATGATTGCCTGTGGTTTGGCTCTGCGGAGTTTTGACTAATGGCCACTATTAACCTCTTACCTTGGCGCGAAGAACTCCGCGCAGAACGTAAGAAGGAATTTATTGCGAGTTTGGCACTGATGGTTCTTGTGGCCATCTTTATTTTGTTCGTCACGGATTTGCTATTCGATAGTCGTATTGGTGTTCAAGAGCGGCGCAATGCTTATGTGCGACAAAATATTGCAGAGCTGGATAAAGAGGTCGCAGAAATACGCGACCTGCGGAGTCGACGCACTGAGCTACTTGAGCGCATGCGCATCATTCAAGACTTACAGGGGAACCGTCCGATCATTGTTCGAATTATGGACCAGCTGGTCAGGACTGTCCCAGATGGTCTCTTTTACACCAGCCTCGTCTCGGGTGACGGTAAAATTGAAATCGAAGGCGTGGCGGAATCCAATAATCGTGTTTCGAGCTTGATGCGGCGATTGGAGGCTTCAGATTGGTTACAAAACCCCAATTTAGATGGGGTAAGGGCTGCGCCTGCTTATGGAGGGCAGGCGACGACTTTTAAGTTGACCGTTAGCATTCAGCTTCCTGAGCAGGAAGAGGAGCTATAGCGATGGCCATTGAAGATACCTTCAAGTCCCTCAGAGAATTCGATTTCGGCGATCTGGATTTTGAAAATTTAGGGGGTTGGCCTACCCCGGTAAAAATTTTAGCGGCATTCCTTTTGCTCATGGCATTACTGATTGGTGGCTACTACTATCACGTCGATGGTCTCCAAAAGAAACTGAACAAAGAGCGTGATAGCGAGTCGGAGCTGCGTCGTGACTTTGAGCGATTATCCTTTGAGGCGGCTAATCTTGAGGCCTACAAACGACAAATGCTGGAAATGGAGGAGAGCTTTGGCGCTCTAGTAAGCCAGCTTCCAAGTGATACCGAGGTTCCAGGACTGCTCGAGGATATTACTAATAAGGGGGAGCAGAATGGTCTGGCGATCAGTAAGATTGATTTACTCCCCGAGGTGCCACAGGAGTTTTATATCGAGTTGCCGATTAGTATTGTCGCAGTGGGGTCTTACCATGACCTGGGTGCTTTCATCTCAGGAATGGCAGGGTTGCCGCGTATTGTGACTCTTCATGATTTTAATATTGCGTCATCAGGTACAAATACCAATCAGCTGCAAATGAACATCGTCGCCAAAACGTATCGCTACAAAGATGGATTGGCTGATGAACTTTAAACGTTTAATCCCTGTCTGGCGTTACATCGCTTTACTGATGACAGCGAGCATTTTATCGGGCTGTGCCGATAATGACATGGGTGATCTCGATGCCTTTATGGCAGAGAAGCGGGCGCGTCCGGGTGGCGTGATAGAGCCAATACCCACGTTTACAGCTTACGAAGCCTTTGCCTATGCAGCGACAGGCCAGCGGGCACCCTTTGATAGGCCTGTCGAGGTCCGTCAGATAACCCGTATGAGTGCCCGCTCGACCATCATGCCCGACTTGGATCGCCCCAGAGAGTTTCTGGAACAGTTTACGTTGGATTCCCTGCAAATGGTGGGGCGTCTGGAGCGGGGCGGCAACTACTGGTCGCTAATGCGTGACCCACAAGGTGGGATTCATCGAGTTAGCCCCGGCAACTTTCTGGGTAGGGATCACGGTAGAATCACGGATATGGGCGAGACATTTGTTGCTGTGATAGAAATAGTCACCGATGGCACCGCCGAAGGCTGGGTGGAACGCCCCCGGGTAATAGAACTTACAGGGTCATGAGTTGTAGTGTGCTCGCAATGGAGAAGTCCTACATGAAACGGATGAGCAATTTACAAGCCGGCCTAGGGCTGGTGTTGTTGCTGGTGGCGGCAGCGCCCCTGCTTGCGCAGCCTGTGATTGAGGATATTACGTTCAGCTCACAGCCTGGCAGTAAATTTGAAGTGCGCCTCGACTTCAGTGAAGCACCCCCTGCCGATTACAGTGCTTACACTATCGAAGAGCCAGCCCGCATTGCCATTGATTTTCCTGACACCAAAAGTGGTCTTGATCAAAAGCGCTTTTCTTTACCATTTGGTAACGCTACGGGAGTTTTGGTGCTTGAAGCCGGCGATAAGACCCGTTTGGTTCTGAATCTTATTAAGCTAGTGCCCTATGAGGCAGTAGTCAGCGGCAATCAACTTATTTTGCAGGTAGGTCAAGATAGCAGCGGGGGTTATACCAAAACGACTCCAGCTAATGACGTTCTGGAAAGCCAAATGACGCCCGTTGTAGAAGCGCGTTCGCAACTGACCGATTTGCAGTTTCGTCGGGCCGAGTCGGGAGAGGGACGCCTGATTCTGCAACTCAGTGATCCCTCTGTTGATGTCAATGTGTTCTCTGAGGGCGATAAAATTAATCTGGAGTTTTTGGCCACGACTGTTCCAGCCGGACTGTTGCGCCGCTTTGATGTGACCGACTTTGCCACACCGGTTAATTCAGTTGAAGTTACCACGACTGAGCGGGGCGCCCGCTTAGTACTTGAGGCCTCTGGAAACTACGATTATTTAGCTTATCAGACTGGCGAAGAGTACATCCTCAGCGTCAAGCCTTTGAGTGACGATGAGAAGAAGGCTCGCTTAAATGAGTTTACCTATGTCGGTGAGCGCATCTCTCTTAACTTTCAGGACATTGAGGTGCGTGCTGTTCTGCAGTTGATTGCTGACTTTACCGACCTCAATCTTGTCGCGTCAGATACCGTTAACGGCAATATCACCTTAAGGTTGCAAAATGTACCCTGGGATCAGGCTTTAGAGCTTGTGCTGAAAACTAAAGGTCTCGATAGCCGCCGTATCGGTAACGTCTTGATGGTGGCGCCAGCGATTGAAATCGCAGAACGTGAGCGACAGGAAATCGAATCTAATAAGCAGATTGCCGAGCTGGCACCACTGCAATCTGAGTTCATTCGTATCCGCTATGCGAAAGCCTCTGAAGTAGTCAATCTCTTTGAGGCCGGCTCCGAGGAGGGAGGCTCTTTAGTCTCTGATCGCGGGTCTGTCGTTGTTGATGAGCGCACCAACTCAATCATTGTGACCGACACGTCGACAAAGCTGGCCGAAATACGTGACCTTGTTGAGCGCGTCGATGTCCCCATACGTCAGGTTATGATTGAAGCTCGCATCGTTATTGCGTCCACAAATCTCGATGAAGAGCTGGGCATTGAGTGGGGGGGCGGTTATATCGGCACCGATAGCAGTAATGGCAATATTTACTCGGCGTCGGGTAGCCGGGAGCAGGTGGTCAGTTTTAATGAAGATACGGTTGCGGGGGTAACGCCCACATTGAACTATCCTGTTCAGGGGGGGCAACAACAGGGTGGGGGGCAGCAAGGCGGCGATGGCCAACAGCAGCAGGGACTTGGCGCCGCACTGGTGGATCTTGGTGTTTCTCAAGCAACCAGCGGTTTTGCTGTGGGCTTCACTTCTAACGATCTGTTTTTAACTGCGGAGCTATCAGCCTTAGAATCTTCCGGACAGGGAGAGGTGGTTAGTCAGCCGAAGATCATTACAGGCGATAAGCAGTTGGCGACGATTAAATCCGGTAGTGAAATTCCTTATCAGGAAGGGGCCGCTTCTGGCGCCACAACCGTCGCTTTTAAAGAGGCGGTATTAAAGTTGGAGGTCACGCCCAATATCACCCCTGACGATCGAATTCTTCTTGATTTAGTCGTTAACCAAGACTCGCTAGGGGACTTAGTGCCCAGTGGGACAGGGGGATTAATTCCAACGATTAATACCACGCAGCTGACTACTCAGGTGTTGGTGGGTAATGGGGAAACGGTGGTGTTAGGTGGGGTATTCCAGAACGAGGACATCACCCAAATTCGAAAAGTCCCTTTCTTGGGCGATATCCCTTATCTGGGCACACTGTTTAAGAATACCGCCAGCAAGACCAGCAAAACAGAAACGCTAATTTTTATTACGCCACGGATTCTTTCCGAGGCACTTCTCGATTAATGTTGTGACTTCCTACCCACGCGTATTTTTAATAGGCCCTATGGGTGCTGGGAAATCGACGGTAGGGCGTGCATTAGCCCAAATACTCGGCTTTGACTTTGTTGATTCTGATAATGAAATCGAACAGCGAACGGGAGCTGATATACCCTGGATATTTGAAATTGAAGGTGAAGCGGGTTTTCGCGATCGTGAAGCTAAGGTTTTAGAGGATGTGTCATCTCGAGATGGCATCGTTATGGCCACCGGGGGCGGTGCTGTTTTAAGAACCGACAACCGCCGTGTTCTTAGTGAACGCGGGTTTGTGGTTTATTTGGAGGCCACTTTGCGCGAGCAGGTCCGGCGCACCAGTAAAGATCAGAAGCGGCCGTTACTTGCGGGGCAAGATCGACGAACTGTGCTGGCCGATTTAATGGCGGCTAGAGAGCCCTTATACAACGAAATAGCCGATCTTAAATTGCCGACGGCAAAACGTAATGCTCGCCAGTTAGCACAACAAATTGTTGCGGCCTTAGGCGAGACGGCTTCAGCTTCAGGTGTTTGAAACTGTGAGACTGTGATCAGCCTAAATACTGATTTTTTATTTTGAATCGCGTACTACCCGAGCCACTCGAATATGTCTAATCCCATTTACAGCCTCCAGGTCGATTTGCATTCTGACAGTGCTGACCGAAGCTACCCTATAATTATTGGGCATGGGTTGCTCAATGATGCTGAGCGCTTCGCTGAATTGTTAAGCGATTCTCCGGTCGTGTTGGTGAGTAATGACACGGTTGCCCCTTTGTACCTGTCTCGAGTGCGTGAGGCTCTGGGTAACGGACGCAAGGTAACCGAAGTCATTCTGCCCGACGGGGAAGATCAGAAACACCTGATGAGCGCAGACCAGATCTGGCAGCAAGCGCTTGCAGATCATCATGAGCGACGCAGCGTGTTCATTGCCCTTGGTGGGGGGGTTATCGGCGATTTAACCGGGTACAGCGCTGCTTGTTTTTTGCGCGGTGTCGAATTTATCCAGCTCCCAACGACCCTGTTGGCTCAGGTTGATTCCTCCGTTGGAGGCAAGACCGGGGTTAATCATCCGCTGGGCAAAAATATGATTGGCGCTTTTCATCAGCCCAAGGCAGTTTTAATTGATCTGGATTCTTTGCAGACACTTCCCAATCGCGAGTTTGCGGCCGGTATTGCCGAGATTGTTAAGTACGGCTGTATTTGGGACGCCGAGTTTTTTAATTGGTTACTGGAGCAGCGCGATGCACTTCGCGGTCGAAACAATGCGGTACTGGCTGAGGCGATTCAAAGAAGCTGCGCTATAAAAGCTGAAGTTGTCACTCAAGAT
>CALKNZ010000003.1 GCA_938091995.1 uncultured Luminiphilus sp.
GAAACGCACCCGCTTGGTATTGTGATCGAGCCGGGGATGCCCGCGTATCCGCCGCGGTACACCCAGTTACAAGTTGTCCAGCCCACCCAGCAGTTTGGTAAGAACGGGGCTTCAGCTTTTGGCTGGGAAGCCAGTTGGAACGACGACATGGTGCAGATGTGGTTGGGCACGGGCCCACAGCTCGATGGGCTGGGCCATATGGGCGAAGCGGGCATGTTTTATAACTGCAATCGAGGCGAGGATTTTGCCGAGATCACAGGGCTTACGCGTCTCGACACCAGTCAGGTGCCACCCATTGTGGCTCGAGGTGTGCTCATCGATATGGCGAAGCACCTCAAAGTTGCTTCCCTAGACGCCGGTCAACCGATCACCAGTGAACAGCTAAAAGCGGCAATGGCAGACCAAAATATTACGGTGGGTAGTGGCGATGTGATTTTGATTCATACGGGCTATACCGATGCCACGTTAAAGTCCAATCCAGAACTTTGGGGTAGCACTATTCCGGGCATAACGAATGAGGCCGCCGTATTTTTGGCAAGTTTGCAACCGGTTGCTGTAGGCGCCGATACCTGGGGGTTAGCGGCTGTGCCGCCCGCTGAGGGGGACCGCGCCTTTTATGATCATGTGGTGCTGTTAAAAGACAACGGCATTTATATTCTCGAAACGATGAACACGGGGCGACTCGCGCAGGAGTCCGTGTCTGAGTTCATGTTTGTTTTGGGTCAGGCGCGATTGAAGGGGTCCGTGCAAATGATTATCAACCCGGTTGCGATGTGGTGACCCGGTTTCGAGGGTAAGCACTGGGCGTCACCGATGTGAGTTACGGGTTGTTGCTCTTAACGCCAAAGTTCCATAGTCGAGTTTGATGACGCGGGATGACAACCTTCGATGTTAGTATCAGTGTCGTGGGCGGCTTGCTGGAGTGAGATGTTCCAAGGCCTTGGATAACTAACTGTGATCGAAGAGTAAGGACGGGGCAAGGAGGTGGAGGCCATGCAGGTTAGACGTATCGCTGGTGCTTTGGGGGCTGAGATTAAGGGTGTTGACCTGGGGCAACCCTTAACACCAGAAATCTCGACCGCTATTCGCGATCTGCTCAATGAGCACGAGGTCCTTTTTTTTCGTAGTCAGGCCATCGAACCCGGCCAGCAGCGTGACTTAGCTTCTATTTTTGGACCTTTGCAAACCCATCCTGCGTACGGAACGGTTGAGGGCATACCTGAGGTCATGATCCTCGAGAGTACCGTTGAAAAGCCTTCTAAGATTGAGGTCTGGCACTCTGATATGACCTTCCGCCAACACCCCCCTTCGGTCACCGTGTTGCGCGGTATGGTGATACCGAATGTTGGCGGTGATACGTTGTTTGCAAGTATGACCAGTGCCTACGACGCGCTGTCTGAAGGTATGAAAGTTTATCTCGACGGTCTGGTTGCAGTTCACGATTTTGCTCAGGGGTTTCGAGAAAGCCTGGCTGAGCCAGGGGGGCGTGAACGTTTGGGCGATGCGCTCTTAGAGAATCCGCCGGTGCGACACCCCGTGGTTCAGGTGCATCCTGAGACCGGGAAAAAAGTACTGTTCGTTAATGCGTTATTCACGACGCATATAGAAGGCTTACCCCCGTTGGAATCTTTGGCTTTGTTAGATTTTCTGTGTCAGCACGCAGCCCTGCCGGAACATACCTGCCGCTTTCAATGGACGCCGGACAGCGTGGTGCTCTGGGATAACCGCAGCACGCAACACAAGCCTGTTAATGACTTTTTGCCCGCTCCGCGCTGTCTGCATCGTGTGGTGAGCGAAGGCGACCAACCCTACTGATCTTTTAGTATCGAGCGTCAGATCTCAGCTTTTGAATGTATTGGGTGACGTCGGCTTTCACCTCGGGGGCGAACAGGTACAGGGCGATCAAATTCGGTATGGCAATCACAAAAATCATGGCATCTGAGAAATCGAGTACGGCTTTGAGCTGTAACATGCATCCGATCACAATGAAGCCGCAGAATAAGAGCTGAAAGCACAGTTGACCCGCACGGCTTTCGCCAAATAAATAGGTCCAGCCTTTTAGCCCGTAGTAAGACCAGGCCAGCAGGCTGGAGAAAGCAAACAATAAGGCCGCGACGGCGATGACATAGGGTGCGAAATCAAAATGCACCGCGAAAGCTGCCGATGTCAGCTCAATACCAGCGACTTCGGTACCCATGAGGCCGTTGGGAATGGCGCTGGTGAGAATGACCAACGAGCTCAAGCTAAGAATAATCACCGTATCGATGAAGGGTTCTAACAGTGCGGTAATACCCTCAGATGCGGGTTCATCGGTTTGAACCGCCGAGTGGGCAATAGATGCCGATCCCAGTCCCGCCTCATTAGAAAATAAGGCCCGCTGAAACCCGATCACCATGGCACCGAGCGCACCGCCGGTTGCCCCCTCACGTGTAAACGCACCTTGCATAACCGCTTGTAGGGCCCCTGGGATATGTTCAGCACTCAAACCGATCACGATCAGAGCGCTAATAATGTAGAGACTTGCCATAAATGGCACGAGCACTACGGTGACTTTAGCAATAGAGCGAATGCCGCCAATAACCACCAGTGCAACAACAATGGCGAGTGCCAAACCGAAAAACCAACCGCGATCACTAAGCCAGCTAGCATCCCCTCCGGTGATCACCAGGAACTGTGTGTAGGCTTGATTGGCTTGGAACATATTGCCAATACCAAACCCCGCGATAACCAGGGCGAGGGCATAAAAACAGCCCATAAAACGGCCCAGTCCTGGCCACTGTCTGTGCTGAAACCAGTGCTCAAGATAGTACATGGGGCCCCCCGAGACACTGCCATCGGGATTGTGCCGTCGGTATTTCACGCCCAGTGTACATTCCACCAGTTTGGTGGACATCGATAAAACCCCTGCGATCAGCAACCAAAAGGCGGCTCCCGGCCCGCCCAAGCTTATTGCAACGGCCACCCCGCCAATGTTACCAACGCCTACCGTACCTGATACCGCTGTCGCGACAGCCTTAAAGTGGCTGATCTCGCCTTTTGCTTCCGGGTCACTGAAATCGCCGCGCACGTGGCGCAGGGCGAGCCACAGTGCTCTAAAGTTGATAAAACGCAAGTACACGGTGAAATACACGGCTGCGGCTGCAAGCCATAAGACAATGAGGGGCAGCTCGTTATCACCTATGGGAACGGCATAGAAAACAAAACCGGACACTGCAGAAGCAACGGGGGCGAGAAGTGCTTCTACCGTTGCGTCAATCCCTACATCAGCCATTGAAATTTTCCCTAATCTGCAGCGTCGAGGTTCGCCTCTACCGCAGGAATTTGCAAGGGTATAAACGGGAGTCTGGGGTCAACCCATGCAAACGGATTAGCGTTGGCACAGCGATTCGACGAAGTCACCGAGGTAATAAGAGTTATTGAGTCACAGAAAAACTCAAACCACCCTCGAACAGGCCGTTAAAGCGCTCGTTTGGCATAGCACGAAAACTACAAGGCCAAACTTGAGGCAAAAAAAAGCCCGCTCAGAAGCGGGCTCTGTTGCCGTCAGTCTTACATAGAGATGTCGACGGCATAGCTAATGACAAATTTGATTTGATCGTTGTCGTAGCCCCCATCAGCCGCTGGACCCTCGACATCGGTTGAGCTCATCATAAAGGCGAAGCCATCCTTAGCCACGCTGATATTGTAGTCATAGTAGCCCCCAGTGGTGCCATTAAAAGCTTCCGCAAAGTCACCATCGTGATAGCCCACATGAAGCCCTATGCCTACGCCGTTGCTGATTTCAAAGCCATAATCTGCTGAGACGTAATAAGTGCTTCCTGCATCAAAATCCTGCCCGGGACCTTCGTCAGCCTCGGTATTGGTGAGTACCCAGACGCCACCACTGAAACCACCGAATCCAACTTTGGCGTAGACCTCGCCGAAGTCAAATTCTGCTTCTTTGTCGTAGTTGTAGTAGAGGTAACCCACATCCCAACTGACCCCCCCTGTTTCAAACGCGAATCCTGCATAGAGGTCGTGTTCGTAGGAGTAAACGTCTGACGGACCGTAATTGACATTAGACACCCAGGTCCCGGCATAAAAACCACCATCTGATGCGTAATCGATGCCGCCTTGTACCGCCGAGTTGTTTTCTGTTTGAGTCAGGCCTCGCCAAATGTAGTTGTTGGTCACAGCCGCGTTGGCACTCCATTCACCAGCCTGAGTGGGTAGGGCGAGTGCACTCAGCGATAAAGCAGAAACGGCGGTCAGGGTTCTTACAGATGTACTGGGGGAAAACTTGAATTTCATAGTGGGTCCTCGTAAACAGCATGAAAGAGTGAAACTCTGTGTTCGTGGGAAGCTACATGCCTCCCTTTGCGGCACACTCTGCAGTTAGCATGGACCTTGCCAACTTTTTTAAGTCTCTGATAAATATACATAAACCGAGTTTTTTTAAGTGGTTTAGCCGGGCAAGACGGCTGCCTTCTAGCGCTCTTTTAGGGCGGGGCTGCACCAAAATTGAGCATCAATGCTGCCCCAAGAATGAGCCTTGCGCTGCTATTTTGAGTAGCGTGTCGCTGGTTGGGGTAGAGGTTGGCGATAAGAGGGTGGCGATTGAGACGAAAGAGAAGACTAAACCGCGAGTCTGTGCGTAACAGCAAAAAATATACACAGATCTCATTAGGGAGAAATCAATTGAAGCGCGTTATTTTGGGTCTACTTTTTACCTGTTCAGCTAGTGCGGTGATCGCAGAGATAGATTGTCAGGCCGTTGTGGCAGCAACGTTGGATGAGCTGGCTCTAGGAGCTCCGTCAGGGTGGACAGATACCGATGCTGACTTGGCGAGATCTGCGGCGGGATCGGCATGCTTAAAAGCGGCATCGGGACGGTATGGCGATGACCTTACGGTGGAATCTATTGGCGTCTCATCTGATACTCCGGGAGCAACGAACGCTAGTGGCAATGCGGTAGAGAACCAAAATGATCCAGAGGGCGAAGAGACGGGTGGATTCCGGATTAAGCCGATGACGGGTTCGCCAACCCAAAAACCTTATGAGCGCGCGAGATCAGTCGACAACTAAGCTAGTCCATGGCTGATGAAGCCACTGTCTCGGCGGCTTCTGGCCTACCACGCTTACAGGGTGCTACACCCATAGGATAGTAAAAGGCAAGGCGTTGGCCGTGCAGGTACAGCCGTGTTCTGAGACGTCACAAGGGCGCAGTGGCCGCGAGGTGGGTTAAGACATAGATCCGTCACTCAACAATGCGTGGCGCAAAAAAAAACCGGCAGTGACACTGCCGGTTTCCTTGGAGAGGGATCGAGCACTTATCGTGCTACGACGGATTGACCGCTACTGGGGTTAACCCCTTCATGGTCAAAGCGGTCATTGTTCATGACCTCAACCCAGGCAGCGACGAAATCATCGACGAATTTTTCACTACCGTCGTTAGCCGCATAAACCTCTGCAATCGCTCGAAGCTCAGCGCTTGATCCAAACATCAAATCGACTGGCGTTGCCATCCACTTGCGCGCCCCTGTACTACGATCAGTGCCGACATATTGGCCTTCAAAATCACCCGAGGCCTGCCAAACTGTTCCCATATCTAAAAGGTTGACGAAAAAGTCTGTCGTTAACAGACCTTCACGATCGGTAAACACGCCGCTGTCGCCGTTATTACTACTGCCACTGAGCACGCGCAGGCCCCCAACAAGTGCAGTCATTTGTGCTGGAGTTAGATCGAGCTGATTTGACTTGTCGATCATGGCATTGATGGGTGATAGATAGTTCGAGCCTTGATCGTAGTAATTGCGGAAGCCATCAGCTGTAGATTCCAAGTGAGAGAAGGACGCGACATCGGTGAATTCTTGACTCGCATCCATACGGCCGGGTGTAAATGGCACCGTGACAGAGTGTCCAGCCTCTGCTGCAGCTTTTTCTATAGCGGCAGATCCGCCAAGTACAATCATATCGGCCATCGATACCTGCTTACCGTCGGTTTGACGGTTGTTAAATGCCTCTTGAACTTTTGCAAGCTCCGCCAAAACTGTACTCAGTTCCTTGGGATTGTTGATGGGCCAGTCCTTCATGGGTGCTAAACGAATACGCGCACCGTTTGCACCCCCGCGCATATCGCTATCACGGTAGCTGGAGGCTGAAGCCCAGGCCGTTCGAACGAGCTGAGGTATTGACACATCAGCGGCCAAAATAGCGGCTTTTAACGTTGCTGTGTCAGCCTCAGAAATCAGTGGGTGGTTGATTTCAGGGATTGGATCCTGCCACAGGAGAACTTCATCGGGTACATCAGCACCTACATAACGGGCCCTGGGACCCATATCGCGGTGGGTTAGTTTAAACCAGGCCCGGGCAAAAGCGTCTTCAAACTCTGCGGGGTTGGCTAAAAATTTCTGAGAGATTTCACGGTAGGCTGGATCAACCTTGAGTGATAAATCTGTGGTAAACATAATCGGGGCATGAGTTTTACCGCTGACATGCGCATCGGGTACTGTTCCCGCACCGTTGCCATCCGTTGGAATCCACTGAATGGCTCCCGCCGGGCTTTTGGTCATTTCCCAATCGTAGGCAAAGAGGTTAGCCAAATACATCATGCTCCACTGGGTGGGAGTTGCCGTCCAGGCGCCCTCAAATCCGGAGGTAATGGTGTCCTCGGAGTGTCCCTTACCACAGCTATTTTTCCAACCAAAGCTCTGTTCTTCAATGTTTGCTCCACCAGGCTCTACGCTTAGGCACCCGGCGGGTTTGTGAGCGCCGTGAGCCTTGCCAAAGCTGTGTCCACCGGCAATGAGCGCCACGGTTTCGGCATCGTTCATGGCCATGCGGCCGAAGGTCTCGCGAATATCATGAGCCGCCAGTGCAGGATCGGGGTTGCCGTTAGGGCCTTCGGGATTCACGTAAATTAAGCCCATTTGAACCGCTGCAAGCGGATTCTTAAGGTCGCGCTTTCCAGCGTAACGCTCGTCAGCCAGCATGACTTTTTCTGGCCCCCAATAGACGAGATCGGGCTCCCAATCATCAGCTCGGCCTCCGGCGAAGCCAAACGATTTAAAACCCATATCTTCCATGGCTACGGTCCCGGCGAGGATCATCAAATCAGCCCAGGAAACTTGTCGGCCGTATTTCTGCTTGACGGGCCACATCAATCGTCGCGCTTTATCTAAGTTGCCATTGTCCGGCCAGCTATTGAGTGGCTCAAATCGTTGCTGACCACCGCCAGCGCCTCCCCGGCCATCGGCAACCCTGTAAGTGCCGGCACTGTGCCATGCCATGCGGATGAAGAAGGGGCCGTAGTGACCGTAATCCGCAGGCCACCAGTCCTGGGAATCGGTCAATGTGGCTCGTACATCGGCTTTGAGGGCTTCCATGTCGACCTTGGCAAACTCCGCCGCATAGTTAAAGTTGGCACCGTAGGGATTTGAATCGGGGTTGTGCTGCCGCAGGGGTGTGAGGTCGATTCTATCGGGCCACCAAAATGTAGGAGGTTTGGCAAAGGTATTTTCGGCTTGAACTGAACCGGCTAGGGACGTAGATACCGCTATGGCTGCTGCCAGTGCTCTAATATTGAACATCGGGTTTTTCCTCTTTTTCGGTTGCATAGGTCTTTTATAACGTCATCGCTCAAAGTAACGGGTTGAGTTTTTGGCGCTTGATGGCTCTAATCTAGGCCTTCGCAGTATGATCGGCAAACAGATTGTTTTAGATTCTGCAATCGAAAAAATTGATCATAGAACAAATAAGCATTCAGAAAATTGTCAGCGTTGTTAAAGCGCTTGTCGGGCATGAGGCTTTATCGGCCTTTAAGGAGAGAGCATGAGCTACCTCGGGGTTTATCAGGCTGCGCAAGATAACCCGGCAGAATTTTGGCTGGACAAGACGTCGTTGATCGAATGGGATGTTTTGCCCTCGATCGCTGTCGCTGAGAATGCAGGAGGCAGCGAGCGTTGGTTCGCCGATGGCATTATGAATACTTGCTTTAATGCTATCGACCGGCATGTACGCGATGGTCGCGCACAACAAGCCGCTATTTATTACGACTCGCCGGTTACTGGCGCGCGGGAATGCATTACTTACGGTGACCTCCTTGAGCGCGTCGAGCGGGCGGCAGGTGGCTTGCAGCAGCTTGGGGCGGGTAAGGGTGACCGTGTGGTGATTTATATGCCTATGGTGCCAGAGGCCGTCATTGCTATGCTGGCCTGTGCACGTATCGGCGCCATCCATAGCGTTGTATTTGGAGGCTTCGCCGCGCCAGAGCTCGCGGTGCGATTAACCGATGCCGCACCGAAGTTATTAATCACGGCTACCTGCGGCGTAGAAGTAGACCGGGTTGTCCACTATATGCCAATTGTCGATGCAGCACTGGAACTTACCGAAGCCACAATTAACAATATTGTTGTCCTTGATCGCCCCGAATCGCCCTTAGTTCCAAAGCCTGAACGTGATGTAACCTGGCGCGACTTTATGCAAAGTGGTGAGCCCTTAGGGTGCACGCCCGTTGCAGCAACTGACCCTCTTTATATTTTGTACACCTCGGGAACGACGGGTAAACCCAAAGGCGTTGTCAGAGACAATGGTGGTCATGCCGTTGCACTTGCTTGGTCGATGTCGGCAGTTTATGACGTTGCCCCCGGTGATGTTTTTTGGGCGGCAAGTGATATTGGCTGGGTGGTCGGGCATTCCTACATTGTTTATGCCCCCCTACTCATGGGTTGCACGACGGTTTTGTATGAAGGGAAGCCTGTGAAGACGCCTGATGCTTCGGCTTTTTGGCGCCTAGTACATGATTATCGGGTTAGGGTTCTGTTTGCGGCACCTACGGCCTTTCGCGCTATCCGCAAGGAAGACCCGAAGGGTAATGGGTTGACGGGCTACAACCTCGATTGCTTAAAGGCTTTATTTTTAGCCGGCGAAAGGCTGGACCCATCAACCCTGAACTGGCTTGAATCGTTGACAGATTGTCCGGTGATCGATCATTGGTGGCAAACCGAAACCGGTTGGGCCATTGCCGGTAACCCCCTCGGTATTGAGCGGCTGGAGCCTAAGCCGGGCTCAGCAACGAAACCGCTGCCAGGTTATCAGGTGGCGATATTGGACCCCCAAGGTGTGCCACTGCCCCCCGGTGAGCACGGTGCCGTCGTGATTAAGCGCCCCTTACCACCGGCCTGTTTACCGACGCTTTGGCAAGATCATAAGCGTTTCGAGGAGGCGTACTTCGCCACCTATCCGGGTTATTACCTGACCGGCGATGGTGGCTATCTCGATGCCGATGGTTATCTTTTTATCATGGGGAGAACCGACGATGTTATTAACGTAGCGGGGCACCGACTATCCACAGGTGAAATGGAAGAGGTAGTCGCGGCCCATAGGGCGGTCGCCGAGTGCGCTGTTGTGGGTGTTCAGGATGGCCTCAAAGGTCAGGTGCCCGTGGGTTTGGTGGTATTGAAAGATGGGGCTGAGGTGGCGCCAAAGACTCTCGAGCATGAGTTGGTTCAGCGTATGCGGGAGGCTATCGGACCTGTGGCGAGTTTCCGCCGCGTCCACGTGGTCAATCGACTGCCTAAAACACGTTCAGGGAAAATTCTTCGCAGTACATTGAGGTCCATTGCGGATGGAAGACCTTTTGCACCACCCTCTACGATAGAGGATCCTGCTGTACTGGATGAAATGATTGAGGTGTTGATGCCTTAGCCAAGCAGTTTGAACGGCCTCTCCAGCCCATCATGGGTCTTACGGGCGCAATAATAGTGGTCGTAGAATGGCGTTGGGCAGTTTGTGCGCTCGTGAGCATCTTATCCGGTTGATCTGAATGGCTGGTGCCTGAGAGCGCAAGGTAATGATCTCGATGATGTCATTTTGATGGCGGTTGGCGGTGATAGCAAAACGGCGCTATAGTGTTGCAGCAGAAAGATAGTGCTGTTTAATTTGAGGAGTAGAAACATGTGGACCAAGCCTGAGTTTGTAGATTTGCGAGTTGGCTTCGAAGTGACTATGTATTTTAGCGTCCGCTAATGCATGCTGGGCTGCTGACACCCAGCGGCCCCATCTTTTCGAACCCGTATTCCGAGGTGTGGCAAGTTGAAAGTTAGAATACTGGGATCGGCAGCGGGGGGAGGTTTTCCCCAATGGAATTGTAATTGTCATAACTGCTCTGGCGTTCGTTCGGGCAGCCTTGTAGCAACCCCGAGAACCCAATCTTCCATTGCCATCTCCATGGACGGTGTTGGCTGGGTTTTGTTTAATGCATCCCCAGATTTACGCAGCCAGCTCGAGTCGGCGCCTCCCTTGCAACCTCGTGCGGGGTTGAGAGACACCGGTATTCGCGGGATTGTTTTGGCGGATAGCCAAATTGACCACACCACGGGCATTCTGATGCTCCGAGAAGGCTGCCCTTTGCAGATTTACTGCACCGATATGGTCGCAGAAGACCTGTCGACCGGGTTTCCTATATTTCGCATGCTTGAGAGCTGGGATGGCGGTGTTGAGCACCACGAGGTGCCGACTGACGGCTCTTCTTTTACCGTGGAAGGCGTCGAAGGCTTGCAGCTGACCGCAGTAGTTCTCGATGGCAAAGCACCGCCATACTCACCTCACCGTCACGATCCTCATCGAGGCGATAACGTCGGTTATTGGGTGACTGACACTGTCGCGGGAACTTCACTGCTCTATGCTCCAGGTTTGGGGCAGATGACGCCTGAGTTGGTGGCCCTGATGAAAACGACCGATCTAGTAATGGTTGACGGCACGTTTTGGTGTGAAGACGAAATGGCGCGGGCGGGGGTGGGTACCAAGCTAGCAAGCCAAATGGGGCATCTGCCACAAAGTGGTGATGACGGTATGCTGGCCTGGCTGAAAACCGTTGAGCGACCCAGAAAAATGCTAATTCACATTAACAACACTAATCCCATTCTGATTGAAGATTCCCCAGAGCGGGCTGAAGTTGAAGCCCAAGGTATAGAAGTTGCGGTCGACGGACTTGAATTTGATGTTGAGCCTAGGAGCGGTGAACCCGTAACAGGAGGCGTTGCCGGCGATGTCGCATCCTGAGAGCCCCGCCTTGGGAGATTCTGAGCGACGACCACTCAGTCGTGCTGAATTTGAAGCGCGTTTGCGTGCCAAGAGTTCGCGTTATCACATTCATCATCCCTTCCATAAAGCAATGTACGCAGGCGAGTTAACCCCCCAGCAAATCCGTGGGTGGGTAGCCAATCGCTTTTACTATCAAATTATGATTCCTCAGAAAGACGCCGCCATTCTGGCTAACTGCTCTGATCGTGAGACTCGCGTGAAGTGGATACAGCGCATACTTGACCATGACGGAGCCGATGGTGATGAGGGCGGTATTGAGGCTTGGTTGGAATTGGCCGAAGCGGTAGGACTGCAGCGCGAGGAAGTTATCGACCTTCGCTACGTTTTACCCGGGGTGCGTTTTGCCGTTGATGCCTACGTCAATTTTGCACGCCGCGCGACCTGGCAAGAAGCCGCATGTTCGTCTCTCACCGAGATGTTTGCGCCAGAAATCCATAAGTCTCGACTGAACTCGTGGCCCCAGCATTACAGCTGGATTGATCAGAGCGGCTTAAACTACTTTCGAAAACGCTTGGGCGAGGCGCGGCGCGATGTTGAGCATGGCCTTAACGTTACTCTTGATCATTTTAAGTACCGTGACCAGCAGGAGGCAGCGCTGGGCATTTTGCAGTTCAAGCTCGATATCTTGTGGACAATGCTAGACGCGATGTCCATGGCCTATGTGCACGACGCGCCTCCTTATCACAGCTGTGATAATGGCAGCCATTTAATACCCGCTTAGTACCACCTTTCGGAGCCGTGTTTAAGCAATGATCGACCCTGTCTCAATACCGCAACTCAATAAACACTTTCGTTTGCAGTGGGAGGAGGCGCAAGACTGTTTTGTGCTGCTTTATCCAGAGGGTATGGTGAAGCTCAACGAGAGTGCTGGGCTGATTCTAAGCTGTGTCGATGGTGTAAAGACCGTAGAGGCTATTATTGCCGAGCTCAGCGAGCGGTTTCCTCAGGTTGAAGGCATCGCTTTAGACATTGAGGAATTCATGACCACAGCCAGTGCCCAGCACTGGGTCGCGTTTTCCTGAGCTTGTAGCATGACGTCTCCCCCAGCGACTTCACCACCGTTGTGGCTTTTGGCTGAGCTCACCTACCGCTGTCCGCTGCAATGTCCCTACTGTTCCAACCCGGTAGAGCTCGCTTCGGCTGGGACTGAATTAAACACCGATGATTGGTTTCGCGTGATGCAGCAGGCACGCAAGATGGGCGCGGCCCAGTTGGGCTTTTCCGGCGGTGAGCCTTTAGTGCGACAAGATTTGGAGTTACTGGTAGCAGAGGCTCGCCGATTGGGCTTTTACAGTAATTTAATAACGTCGGGAGTCGGTCTGACTGGCGACCGGGTCGGTGCTCTGCGAGAGGCAGGCCTAGACCATATACAAATTAGTTTTCAATCAACAGACAGTGATATCAGCGAGCTATTATCGGGAAGTCGAAAGGCTTTCGCCCACAAACTGGCGATGGCCGAGGCGGTAAAGTCAGCGGGCTATCCCATGGTGCTGAACTTCGTATTACATCGACATAATATTGATCAGATTGAACAAATTATTGATCTGTCGCATCAGCTGGGCGCTGACTACGTTGAATTAGCCAATGCTCAATATCACGGGTGGGCGTTGCTGAATCGTGACGACCTTATGCCGACTAAAGAGCAGCTCGATCGTGCCGAAAAGATAACCAATGCCTGGCGCGAAGCCCACCCCGATGGCATGCGATTATTTTTCGTCGTGCCTGATTATTACGAAGAGCGGCCAAAGCCTTGTATGAATGGTTGGGCGAAAATGTTCTTGGCGATTGCCCCTGATGGGTTGGCGCTGCCTTGTCATAGTGCCAGAAGCTTGCCGTTAGACTTTCCAAATGTTCGCGATCACGATATCTCTGCGATTTGGAACGATTCAGCTGCGTTTAATGCCTACCGTGGCTTTGATTGGATGCAGGAGCCCTGTCGCAGTTGCCCGGAAAAAGAGCAGGATTTTGGCGGTTGCCGATGTCAGGCTTTTGCCCTGACCGGAGACGCATCCCAAGCTGACCCGGTTTGCACCAAGTCCGATCAGCGGAATCAGATTGATGCTGCGCTTACCGCGGCGAATTGTCACAATGCGGTCAGTGCCACCATGCAATACAGATCTTGGTCAGCCTCTCAAAACATTATAGCCAGCACCCCGTGATGCTCTGTGCTTAGCGGTGCCACTCAAAACGAGCTGGCTAAGGTCTTGAGGTAGCGCCCGGTTCTGCAAAAAGAGCGCTGCGACCGATTGGTTGGCCTCGATAGAAGGGCCTTGGTGCTCGTTCACTTTAATCTCCGCCCTTGATAATCAGGCTCTTGGCTTAATCTTTGAGACACCCACCAACACCAACACCAACACCAACCCAGATCAGCCACCTCTGGGTCGCCCGGAATAAAGCATTCGCCTCGCGGGATCGAAGCCCAATACAGCGCCAACAGTGAGGGCCGTGCCTGCTGCCAGATTGACCAGCAGTGCAAGGGTGTTTAGGTCTAGGTAGAGCGCATGGCGAATAAGTTCCACGACGTAGGTAAATGGATTAATGACGCAGGCCCAGTAAACCCATGTGTTGGCGTCTTGCATAAAGTTAAGGGGGTAAAGTGCAGGTGAAAGAAAGAATAACGGGAAAACCACAAAGTTCATGACGCCGGCAAAATTTTCCAGCTGCTCAATCAGCGATGCCAATAATAAACCTAGGGCCCCCAAGATAAACGCGCCCATTAAAATAGCGGGTAGTGCGGTTAAGTAGCCCAGCGCTGGTGGCGCCACGTCAAAAAAGAAAGCGACGATTAAAAAGGCGTAAACCTGCAGCAAGGATGTCAGCGCTATGGCGAGCAGCTTGCAAAAAAGTAAATAGCTGCGTGGCAGTGGACTGGTGAGCAGTATTCGCATGCTCCCCATTTCGCGGTCATAAACCATAGACAGCGAACTTTGCATACTGTTGAAAAGAATGATCATGCCGATGAGCCCCGGCGCGATATAAACCTCATAATTCACCGGGCTACCGTAAAGCGCAATGACCTGCTCATCCAAAGTGCCTCTGAAACCTGCGGCAAAAACTGCGAGCCACAGTAAGGGCCTAACCAGTGCACTGATAAAGCGGGTGCGCTGCTGCACTGACCGTTGAAGCTCACGTTTGAGCACACCCCAGAAACAAAAAAGATAGGCAGAATTTTTCATGAGCGAGCCGTCGACAGGCTCAGTAGCAGATTGTTGGCATCGCTGACTCCAGCCTTTGTTATCAAGTCGGCAAGTTGGCCTTGGGCGTGAACTGCACCTTGGTTGAGTAGAATCACCGAGTCGTCGCCTTGCAGTTCTTCTGTTGTGTGGGTGGTCCATACAACTGCGAGTCCCTGGGTTTCTATCAACGCTCTGATATGACGTTGGAGGTGAATTCTACTTTCGAAGTCCAGCCCTGCAGTGGCTTCATCAAGCAATAAGAGTCGAGGTTTGTGCAGCAGTGCTCGGGCTATTTCTACCCGACGACGATGTCCGCCGTTTAATCTGCGTACGCGTTCGTGCCTTCGGTCCCAGAGCTGGAGGCGCTCTAACTCCTCCTGCGCTCTGGCAATTATGTGGCTAGGAGACATGCCTTGGATGGCGCCATGGTACTGGAGGTTTTGCAATACTGAGAGGTCGAGGTCTAGGGTGGGTTCCTGAAATACAATGCCCAGGGTTGCCAGCGCCGCGGCAGGTGATCGCTGCAGGTCGTGGCCGAATAGCTGCACGCTGCCAGATGACGCCCTTATGAGTCGTGTGAGCACCGAAAACAGGGTTGTTTTGCCCGCGCCATTAGCTCCCAGTAAGCCCACAAAACTGCCTTGACCTACGGTAAAGGTGACATTTTTTAGCACCTCACGGTCGGCATAACGATGGCTCAGGGCCTGAATATTGGCGGCAAATTGCAAAGCCTATACACCCTGCTAAGGAGAGCGCATTACGCTAACATACTTGAACGTAAAGAAAACATACGCTATGTTCAAATTCTGCTCCCGTCATGTTTCAGTCTCCTAAAGTCGACAAGACCACCGAAAAAGGAAATCACCATGGATCTTGGTATATCGGATCGTATTGCCCCAACCCTTGAGGCTGTCAGTCAATATTTGATTGAGCATGTTATGCCCTTCGAGGCTGAATTTTATGCTGAAGTCCGTAAGGGCAGCCCTTGGGAGGCCACAGCACGGCAGAATGAAATTCTGGAAACAATGAAGGCAGGTGCTCGGGAACGTGGCTTGTGGAACTTCTTTTTAACCGGCCAGGGTGAGCACGGCTCGGGATTGAATACGGTGGAATACGCTTATCTCGCCGAAGAAATGGGCAAGTCCCATTTGGGCGCTGAGGTATTTAACTGCTCAGCACCCGATACCGGCAATATGGAAGTCATACACAAATATGGCAGTGAGGCGCAAAAAGCGCAGTGGCTTGAGCCTTTAATGCGGGGTGAAATTCGCTCATGTTTTGGCATGACCGAACCCGGAGTTGCCTCTTCCGATGCCACCAATATTTGCACTTCAGCGGTTTTAGAAGGCGATGAGTGGGTCATTAATGGCGAAAAGCACTGGACCTCAGGTGCGGGGGATGAGCGCTGTAAGGTCATGATCTGTATGGTTAAAACCAGTCCAGATGCGGCAAAGCACAAGCAGCAAAGCCAGATCTTGATTCCCATGGACGCTCCCGGCGTCGAAATTTTGCGTCATTTGACGGTCTTCAATATGGATGACGCGCCTCATGGGCATATGCATGTAAAGCTCAACAATGTTCGCGTGCCTAAAGACAATATGATTTTAGGTGAAGGGCGAGGCTTCGAGATATCTCAAGGTCGATTAGGTCCAGGGCGTATCCATCACTGCATGCGCTCGATCGGTGCGGCTGAACGTGCACTGCAAATGTTGTGTGAACGCGCCACAACTCGGGAAGCGTTTGGCCGACCCTTAGCCAAGCTGGGCGGCAACGTTGATGTTATTGCCAACGCTCGTATGGGTATTGAACAAGCACGTCTACTAACTCTGAAGACGGCCTGGATGATGGATAACGTGGACGCAAAGGAAGCGCGAATCTGGATTTCAATGATCAAGACAGTGGTTCCTAACATGACGCTGAAGGTTGTCGACGATGCCATTCAAATGCACGGTGGGTTGGGCGTCTCCCAGGACTTTCCCCTTGCCGCTATGTGGGCGGGACAACGAACCCTGCGGCTTGCTGATGGTCCCGATGAGGTACACCGCATGGTGGTTGGACGTCATGAGCTCAAAAAGTATTCACAAAACGCCTCAGAACCCAAAGCCACTTTCCGCGACGGCTAATCCACGGATTCAAAACCAGAGGCAAAAACAGCAACAGCAACGGACTAGATTAAGGAGTAAGAGCATGAGCATAAAGACCCTGTCTATTGATGAATTTTTGGGTATGGCGGGCCAAAAGCTGGGTACCAGTGACTGGATAACCCTTGGGCAAGAGCGTATTAACGAGTTCGCCGATTGCACTGAAGATCATCAGTTCATCCATATTGACGAAGAAAATGCCGCCAAAACCCCTTTTGGAGGCACAATAGCCCACGGATTTTTAACCTTGTCCATGCTGGTCAAGCTTTGCGAGAGCGTTTCTGTGCACCCTGAAGGGCTTGTGATGGGCGTTAACTATGGCCTGAACAAAGTGCGGTTTTTAGCGCCAGTTCGTGCGGGTAAACGTGTTCGCGCTCACATTGAACTCGCGAGTGTCGAGCAAAAGGACGACAACCGGTTTTTGGTTCAGCAAAATATAACGGTGGAAATTGAAGGCGAGGACACCCCGGCACTCTTTGCAGAGTGGTTGGGCATGAGCATAGTTGCTTAAAAACCGCCGCAAACTTCAAGAAGAGATGAGATTATGACGATTCGATACGACGGCAAAGTTGCCATTATCACAGGGGCCGGTGGCGGCCTAGGGCGAAGCCACGCCATTGAAATGGCCAAGCGCGGTGCGCGGGTAGTGGTCAATGACCTCGGCGGCTCGGTAAACGGCGAGGGTCAAAATAGTGATGCCGCCATGGCGGTTGTGGCCGAGATAGAGGCCCTCGGTGGTGAAGCGATGGCACACCCCGCGAATGTTGCCAATGCTGATGAGGTGGCCGATATGGTTGCGCAGGTTATGGCACAGTGGGGACGCATTGATATTTTAGTCAACAACGCTGGGATCTTGCGGGACAAGAGCTTCACCAAAATGGACCTGGCCGATTTTCGGACTGTGCTTGAAGTGCATTTGATGGGCACCGTTAACTGCACCAAGGCCGTTTGGGACATCATGAAGGGACAGGAGTATGGCCGCATTGTGGTGACTTCGTCCTCAAGTGGGCTCTACGGCAATTTTGGCCAGAGTAACTACGGCGCCGCAAAACTCGGCGTTGTCGGCTTTATGAACACCCTGGCTCAGGAAGGTGCTAAATACAATATTCGCGTTAATGCTTTAGCACCTACTGCAGGTACTCGTATGACAGAAGGTCTCATGGGCGAGCAGGCATTTAATCTTTTAACCCCAGAAACAGTGACACCTGCAGTGCTGTTTATGGTGAGTGAAGACGCCCCTACGCAAACAATTATAGCGGCTGGCGCCGGTGCTTATGCGGTCGCAAAAATTGTCGAGACAGACAGCGTTTGGCTGCCTGAAGACCAGCAAACCCCCGAGGGGTTGGCCGCACACTGGGAGCAAATTTCCCAAGGAGCTGAAACACAGCTCAAGGCAGGCTTTGAGCAAACCTTCAAAATGGTGGGTAAAGCCGCTGAAGGTCTCGGCATTAAACTGGAAAACTGAGGAATTAGATCATGAGAGAAGCCGTTATAGTTTCAACAGCGCGAACCCCTATTGGTAAAGCTTATCGAGGGAGTTTCAACAACCTCGCCGGCCCCTCTTTAGGTGGCAACGCAATCCGTGCCGCTGTGGCACGTGCGGGCATCGAAGGTGATCGCGTTGATGACGTCACTATGGGTTCTGCGCTGACGCAGGGCACTCAGGGCATGAATATTGGTCGTCTGGCGGCACTGCGCGGTGGATTGCCGGTTACCGTGAGCGGCCAAACGATTGATCGTCAGTGTTCATCGGGTCTCATGGCGGTGTCTATGGCGGCAAAGCAAATCATCGTAGATGGTATGGACGTGACCATTGGTGGCGGTCAGGACTCTATCTCGCTGGTACAAAATGAGCACATGAATACGCATCGTTTGGCGGACGAGGCACTGATGGGTATGCACAAAGATATTTACATGCCCATGCTGCAGACTGCCGAGGTTGTGGCCAACCGTTATGGCATTACCCGGGACGCGATGGATGAGTACGGGTTGCAGTCACAACTGCGTGTGGCCGCGGCTTACGAGGCCGGAAAGTATGACAATGAAATCGTACCGGTAACCGCTACTCGTATTGTTTGGAACAAAGAAACTGGCGAGCAATCTGAGGCTGAAGTTACGGTTACTGCGGATGAAGGTGTTCGCCCGTCAACCCTAGAGGGTGTTAAGGGCCTGAGAACGGTTATCGAAGGCGGTACCATCACTGCTGGCAACGCATCTCAGCTTTCGGACGGTGCTTCTGCGCAGGTTCTGATGGAAGCTAAGCTGGCGGAGCAGCTTGGTCTTGAACCCTTAGGCGCTTATCGTGGTATGGCTGTGGCGGGTTGTGAGCCTGACGAAATGGGCATTGGTCCCGTATTTGCCGTGCCCAAGCTATTGAAGCAGCACGGCCTCAGCGTTGACGATATTGGATTATGGGAGCTCAACGAGGCTTTCGCTGTTCAGGTGCTTTACTGCCGAGATCAACTGGGCATCGACAACGATAAACTCAACGTCGATGGCGGGGCGATTGCCGTGGGACACCCCTACGGTATGAGTGGCTCTCGTATGATTGGCCATGCCCTTCTAGAAGGTAAGCGGCGTGGCGTCAAATATGTTGTTGTCACTATGTGTGTTGGCGGTGGCATGGGTGCTGCTGGCCTGTTCGAGGTTTACTGATATGGCCGTTGCGTTGGTATGCAGGGAGCACGGACTGCCTGAAAAGCTTGACTTGTGTGATGACTGGCCAGTACCTGAGCTCGGTGCTAGCGACGTGCTGCTGCGGGTCAAGGCAGCGGGCCTAAACTTTCCTGATGTGCTGATTATCCAAGGTAAGTATCAGTTTCAACCAGAACTGCCATTTGTGCCTGGTGGCGAATGTGCGGGCGTAGTTGAAGCTGTTGGCAGTGATGTCAGCCGTTGGCAGGTAGGTGATGAAGTTGTGCAAATGGGTATGGCTGGTGGCTTTGCTGACACGTTGGTCGTGAACGAAAATAGTCTTTTGCCGAAACCCAAGGCACTAACTATGACTGAGGCTGCAGGTATTGGCATCACCTACTTCACCTCCTACTACGCTTTGGTTCAACGCGCCAACATACAACCCGGAGAAACCCTGTTGGTACTGGGTGCCGCGGGCGGCGTCGGCAGCACTGCTGTTGAGCTGGGCAAAGCCTTGGGCGCCAAAGTTATTGCCGCTGCGAGCAGCGATGAAAAGCTTGAATTGTGCAAGGAGCTGGGTGCCGATGAGGTCATTAACTACAGCACCGAGGATCTCAAAGGCCGTATTAAGGCGTTGACGGAGGGTCGTGGGGTAGATGTGGTCTATGACCCTGTGGGCGGTGATTTCAGTGAGATTGCTCTGCGGTCAATGGCGTGGCAAGGCCGCTTTTTGGTGATCGGTTTTGCCAATGGCCCAATTCCTAAGGTGCCCTTGAACTTAACGCTGCTCAAAGGGTGTCAAATCGTTGGCGTCTTTTGGGGACGGTTTATGTCTGAAGAGCCAGAAGCGCATCTGTCTAACGTAAAAACTCTATGGGAGTGGTTCGAGGCTGGAAAAATCAAGCCTGTTGTCACCGATGTTTTCCCAATCGCAGAGTATGAGTCTGGTTATGCGGCGATGATGGAACGCAGAGCCAAGGGAAAAGTGATCTTTACTTTTTGATCATGACATCCTTCAGCTTCAGCACTGTTCCCCATGTTCGCGTAGGCGCCGGTCTGGCCAGGACCTTGGGAGATGAGTGTTTAAAGCTGGGCGTCAGCCGCCCTTTGCTCGTAACCGATAATGGGCTGGTCTCTTTAGGTCTCATCGCACCTGTTGCTCAAGCAATAGCAGAGCAATGCGCGTCTTTAACTGTATTTGATGGGGTTACAGCTGACCCCAGCGAATCGGTTGTCGAGGCCGCTTATGCCGTGGCAAGGGAGAGCGATGTAGACGGTGTGATTGCGGTGGGTGGCGGCAGCTCTATGGATGTTGCCAAGGTCGTATCTGTTTTGATGAAGGGCGAGCGGTTACTGGTAGACATGTATGGTGTCGATCAGGTTCCGCCTGGGCGCCTACCCTTAGTCTTGGTTCCCACCACCGCGGGGACAGGCTCCGAAGTTACGCCGGTGGCTGTCATTACCACAGGCGCAACGACGAAAGCGGGCGTGAGTTCGGCGGTTTTGTTGCCTGATGTTGCTATTTTAGATGCCGAACTGACGCTTGGTTTACCGGCTAGCGCAACGGCCATGACGGGTATCGATGCCATGGTGCATGCCATCGAGGCGTACACGTCCAAGCTGAAGAAAAATCCGATATCCGATATGTTTGCGCTCAGGGCTTTGCGTTTGCTGTCACACAATATCAATAGGGTATTAACGCAGCCAGCAGACCTCGCCGCCCGCGAGGCCATGCTTTTGGGATCCATGTTTGCAGGCCAGGCCTTTGCCAATGCGCCGGTCGCTGCGGTGCATGCCCTCGCCTACCCACTGGGCGGGCACTATCATATTCCCCACGGTTTGAGTAACTCGCTAATGCTCCCGTCCGTTCTGGCCTTTAATGCGCCAGCGGTGCAGCAGGAGTACGGTGAGTTGGCGGCGGAGTTGCCCGGAAATGTTGCACAAAGTGCGGCAGGCTTAATGACCTGGTGCAGTGCGCTAATTGCAGCTTCCGGGCTGCCGGCAACTTTAGAGGCCGCAGGTGTTGCGGCCAATGATTTGCCCATGCTCGCCGCTGATGCCATGTTGCAGCAGCGGTTGTTGGTCAATAATCCGGTGGAAGTCACCGAGGCTAGCGCCCTGAAGCTGTACGAAAAAGCGTGGTCAGGTTGACATGGCCCATCCCGAGCCCGCGCAGAGAGAGCGGTACGCCCTTTTCTATGATGTGCCAACCCGATGGGCTGACAACGATATCTATGGCCATGCTAACAACGTTGTGTATTACGCTTGGTTCGACACGGTCGTTAATCGATTTTTAATTGAACGTGGGGGTATGCGCCCCGGTTACGACCCCATCGTGGGTTATGTCGTGGCTTCTTCCTGTGATTATTTTGCGCCAGTAAGTTATCCCGAAATGCTCGAATTAGGCCTGCGAATAGAACGCTTGGGAAGCAAATCAGTGTCTTGGGAATTGGGCGTATTTTCGGTGGCTGATAAAACAACTCGGGCGATTGGACGCTTCACTCATGCTTTTGTCGATCAGCGATCGGGTAAGTCAGCAGCTATTCCCCCCAATATTCGTGAAGCTCTAGAGGCGTTGTTATAGCTTTCAGGCCCGGTCAACGGGTCTTGTAAAGAAGCATTGGGCTTAGCCGTTTCCTCGCATTCGGGACGCTGTGATAACCACCATAATCAAAATCGCGGCCGCGCCCAGAGCAGAAATTGTCGGGTCAATCTCGTACAAAAAACCGCAAATTAAGGGGCCTGTGACGAAACCTGCAGCGGGGCAGGCCGTCACTAAGCCGGCTGCGGCTCCCTGCTCCTCGTGAGACACAGCGAGTGAAGCTGAGGCGGCAATAGCCGGAACGGCGAGACCTAGACCTGCGCCCAAAGATGCCATGCCGACTAAAACCAGAACAAACGAGCCGGGTATTGCAATGACTAAGGCCCCCACCATGAGCAGTACGACTCCAGCGCGGATCAGTGTAATGGGCCTGCCTTGGAAACGGGACGCGACAAATAGCTGCATGGCGAAGGAAAAGAGTGCGGCGATCATCAGAGCGAATCCGGTGTACTGAGCGGTCTCAGTACCACTCAGGGATAGCATATCTTGAAGACGGAACCCCAAAGTTTGTTGCAGTCCGGCGAAGCCCGTGAAGCCGCCAAAAGAGCACAGTAGATAAAGACGCAGTCTCGGATCGATAAAGCGCAGTCGTTTGGTCGGCCGTGACTTGGTTTCCCTTATTTTTCCCGGGGGCAATTTTAGGGCAATCACGATGGCGGCTAGGGCTGCTAACAGGCTAGCGGTATACAGCGGAAAGAGCAGGCCGAAGCCGGCAAGCGCGCCGGCGACGATGGGGCCAATGATCATCCCGAGGCTGCTCGCAGTGCCCAGACGGGCCAGGGCCTTGGTTCGGTGCTGCCGCGAACTGAAATCTGCTGCGTAGGCTGCAGCTCCGGGGTTAGTGCCCGACATAACGACAGCTTGAGAGCAACGTCCCAGCAAAATTAGCCCAAAAAGCAGAGGCCCTGCGAGCCAGCCGCGCATGGCAGCATCGAAGATCATGGCAAAGATAAAATTGCCTACGGCATATCCGGTCAAGCCAATTAGCATCACGGGTTTGCGGCCGATTTGATCACACATGCGGCCCCAAACAGTGGCCGCAGCGCTAAAAACCAGTGCCGATGAAGCAATAATGGTGTTTATTTGTAATACCGTCAGATTTACTTCGCGCCCTAGCGGGGGAAGGATCGCAAAAATAAACGATTGACCGATGGCTGTTGTCAGCAGGCCCGTGGTCAGTAAGCCCAGTTGCAGTGGGGTTAAACGCTGGTCTTCATCGGTCTGGACGCTATCGGTTGTCATGAGGATCTCTGTGTCGGCATGGCGCATCCTAGAGCAAGTGGCGCTGAACTCAATGTTTTCTGCTTGCTCATGGACAGGGCAGGGGTCTTCAAATACACTAACGTCCCAGCCGGCAGGGTCTTTGCTCTTAGCGAGTATGTAGACCCAGCGTTACTCAAGCCATTGCCAATACGCGTCACACCCTGTGCCATTTCGGACACTCGGGTGGCACTTTATGACAGCCGTGCGGGCCTTGCTGACTGGGAGATAAATGTGCCAAACATCGCTATCCTCGCCCTAGAAGATGGCACGATTTTTCGCGGAATGTCTGTGGGTGCAGAGGGCCAGACAACCGGTGAAGTGGTTTTTAATACCGCCATGACCGGTTATCAGGAAATCCTCACTGACCCTTCTTACGCGCGACAGATTGTTACCCTGACTTATCCACATATTGGCAATACTGGCGTGAACTCTGAAGACGCGGAGTCGACGGGTATTCATGCGGCGGGGCTTGTCATTCGCGATCTACCTCTTGTTGCGAGCAGTTGGCGCAGCGAGCAGAGCCTGTCGAGTTACCTCACCGCAGAGGGTGTGGTGGCGATTGCCGACATTGATACACGAAAACTCACGCGAATTTTGCGAGATAAAGGGGCGTTGAGCGGCTGTATCGTTGCGGGTGAAGATCCTGATGCCGAATTTGCCCTCGCACAAGCCCGTGATTTTGCGGGACTCGTGGGTATGGATCTGGCCAAGGAAGTGACGACGCAGACGCCCTACACCTGGGAGGAGGGAAGCTGGCAGTGGGGTGGCGATCAGCGACCGGCACCGGCGGTTAATTTTTCTGTTGTGGCCCTAGATTTTGGTGTCAAACGCAATATTTTGAGAATGCTGGTAGATCGAGGCTGTTCTTTAACCGTATTGCCAGCTCAGTCCAATATTGAGACGGTTTGTGCTCACGAGCCGGACGGCATCTTTCTTTCTAATGGCCCGGGAGACCCTGAGCCATGTGATTACGCCATTGAACTCGCTCGCGCAGCCATGAGCCGTGGAATCCCGCTTTTTGGTATCTGCTTGGGGCATCAAATTATGGCGCTAGCGAGCGGAGCCAGCACTGAGAAAATGAAGTTTGGTCATCACGGTGCGAATCATCCGGTACAAAGGCTCGGGGATGGCACGGTCATGGTGACGAGTCAAAATCATGGCTTTACGGTCTCCGAGGAGGGCTTACCCGAGACCTTAGACGTCACCCACAGATCACTTTTTGATGGATCGATTCAGGGGATATCTCGCAAAGATGTGCCGGCTTACAGTTTTCAGGGCCACCCCGAGGCAAGTCCGGGTCCACGGGACGCCGGACAGTTATTTGACCCCTTTATACGCGCTATGAAAGCCCGGCGCGCCGAGCAGGAGGGCGGTTGAAATGCCAAAACGTCATGACATAGAGAGCGTATTAATACTCGGTGCTGGCCCCATAGTGATCGGTCAAGCTTGTGAGTTCGACTACTCGGGAGCTCAGGCCTGCAAAGCCCTGCGTGAAGAGGGGTATCGAGTCATATTGGTTAACTCTAACCCGGCCACGATTATGACTGACCCGGCTATGGCCGATGCCACCTATATTGAGCCGGTGGAGTGGCAGACAGTTGCGCGCATTATCGAACGTGAGCGGCCAGATGCCATCTTGCCAACCATGGGAGGACAGACCGCGCTTAACTGTGCACTGAAGTTGGCCGCAGAAGGGGTGCTGAATAAATACGGTGTCGAGATGATAGGCGCTAGTAAGGATGCGATCGACAAGGCCGAGGATCGAGAACTCTTTGACCAGGCAATGAAGCGGATTGGCTTGGCGACCCCGCGCGCATCAACAGCGCACTCTATGGATGAGGCCTTCAAAATTTTAGGTGACTTGGGTTTTCCCTGCATTATTCGGCCATCGTTTACGATGGGAGGGTCCGGCGGTGGTATTGCTTACAATCGAGACGAGTTCGAGGCCATATGCCTTCGCGGCCTGGATTTGTCACCGACCAACGAACTGCTTATTGACGAGTCCTTGATCGGTTGGAAAGAGTACGAGATGGAGGTGGTCCGGGATCGCAAAGACAACTGCATCATCATTTGCTCGATTGAAAATTTTGATGCTATGGGTGTCCACACGGGTGACTCGATTACTGTCGCCCCGGCCCAGACTTTGACGGATAAAGAATATCAAGTGATGCGTGACGCCTCACTTGCGGTCTTGCGTGAAATCGGAGTCGAAACAGGTGGGTCAAACGTACAGTTTGGGCTGTGCCCTGATACCGGCCGCATGGTGGTCATAGAGATGAATCCTCGGGTATCTCGATCGTCTGCGCTGGCTTCTAAGGCGACTGGATTCCCTATTGCCAAGGTGGCAGCAAAGCTTGCTGTAGGTTACACCCTCGATGAGCTCGAAAATGATATTACCGGTGGCAGTACGCCGGCATCTTTCGAGCCTTCAATTGACTATGTTGTTACGAAAATCCCACGCTTTGCTTTTGAAAAATTTGCCACCGCTGATGCCCGCCTAACCACCCAGATGAAATCTGTGGGTGAAGTGATGGCAATAGGTCGCACCTTTCAGGAGTCTGTGCAAAAGGCATTACGGGGATTAGAGGTGGGCTCATCGGGCTTTGAATCTCAAATTACTGTTACCGATGCTGATACGCGGGCTGAGCTGGTCGATGCGTTGACCAACCCCTGCGCAGAGAGAATTTGGTATGTCGCTGATGCGTTTCGATCCGGCTTCTCCCTCGAAGAGGTGGCGGGCTATTCGGGAATAGACCCCTGGTTCCTAGTGCAAATTGAAGACTTGGTAGTCGCCGAGGCCCGTTTAGCCGGTAGGGCACTGGAGAGCTTAGATTATGCCGAGCTCCGAGTTCTAAAGCGCAAGGGGTTTTCGGACGCCCGCTTAGCCGCGTTGTTGGCAACTTCGGAAGGCAGCGTACGCGAATACCGTCAAGGCCTTGGTCTGCGTCCGGTTTATAAGCGCGTTGACACTTGTGCGGCAGAATTTGCAACTTCCACCGCGTACATGTACTCAACCTACGAGGAGGAGTGCGAGGCGGCACCGAGTGACCGTAAAAAAATAGTGGTGCTGGGTGGCGGTCCCAACCGCATTGGACAGGGAATCGAATTCGATTACTGCTGCGTCCATGCCGCGCTTGCCATGCGTGAGGATGGTTATGAAACCATTATGGTCAACTGCAACCCCGAGACGGTATCGACAGACTACGACACCTCGGATCGGCTCTTTTTTGAACCGGTAACCCTTGAGGATGTTCTGGAAATTGTTGATTTGGAAAAGCCGGTTGGCGTGATTGTCCAGTTTGGGGGGCAGACACCGCTTAAACTGGCGCGAGCCCTCGAAAGTGCAGGTGTGCCCATTATTGGTACAACCCCTGATCAAATTGATAGGGCTGAAGATCGAGAGCGCTTTCAGCACATGATTCAAAAACTGGGTTTGCGTCAGCCGGAGAACACGACGGTGCGCAGCGTTGATGCGGCTATTTCTGCGGCTGCGGAAATAGGTTATCCCTTGGTCGTGCGTCCATCCTATGTGCTGGGTGGTCGAGCTATGGAGATTGTCTACCGAGAAGAGGATCTACTGCGCTACATGCGCGACGCGGTGAGAGTGTCTGAGGACTCGCCTGTTTTGCTCGACAGTTTTCTCAGTGCTGCTATCGAGGTTGATATCGATGCAGTTAGTGACGGTAATGCGGTCGTGATCGGCGCGATCATGCAACATATTGAGCAGGCTGGTGTGCACTCTGGGGATTCCGCTTGCTCACTGCCCCCTTACAGTCTCGACGCTGAAGTCCAAGACCAAATGCGCGATGTGGTTCGTGCCATGGCGATCGAGCTTGGCGTGTGCGGGCTTATGAATGTTCAGCTGGCGTATCAAGATAATGAGATTTACGTTATTGAGGTTAACCCTAGGGCATCGAGGACGGTTCCCTTTGTCTCAAAGGCGGTAGGTATCTCGTTGGCAAAGATAGCGTCGCGGTGCATGGCCGGTCAGTCACTCGCGGATCAAGGTGTGACCCGTGAAGTTGTCCCGCCTTATTTTGCTGTTAAGGAAGCGGTACTGCCGTTCAATAAATTTCCCGGTATCGACCCTATTTTGGGCCCGGAAATGAAGTCCACAGGTGAGGTGATGGGTACCGGCGACACCTTTGCCGCAGCGTTTGCCAGAGCACAGCTAGGCGCTGGAGACGAGCCGCCTCAGTCGGGTCTTGCACTCTTTAGCGTGCGAGATGTCGATAAACCTGCCGCAGTAGATGTGGCTAGACGTTTAGTAGAGCGGGGCTTTACCTTGGCTGCTACTGGTGGCACCGCATTGGCGCTGGAAGCAGCAGGATTGAAGGTGCGTCGGATCAATAAAGTTCGCGAAGGTCGACCTCATATCGTCGATCTGATAAAAAATGATGAGGCCAGTTTGGTGGTGAATACCACGGAAGGCCGTACGGCAATTCAAGACTCAGCCCCCATCCGTGCCAGTGCTGAGCAGCACCGAGTTTTTTATACCACGACATTAGCGGCAGCAGAGGCAGTTTGTATGGCGCTAGAGCAGGAAACCGATATTTCTGTGCGAAGGCTACAGGATTTACATGAGAGCATCACAGCATGAATAAAGTACCCATGACCGTTGCTGGAGAGCAGGCCCTCAGAGAGGAACTGGATCGACTCAAGCGCGAGGATCGCCCAAGGATCATACAAGCTATTGCAGAAGCACGGGAGCATGGCGATCTCAAGGAAAATGCCGAGTATCATGCGGCTCGCGAGCAGCAGAGCTTTGCCGAGGGACGTATTCAAGATATTGAACACAAGCTGTCTCACGCGCAGGTTATCGATGTGAGTGCGATTCCCAACACGGGTAAAGTGATTTTCGGGACAACGGTTGATCTCATCAATACCGAAAACGATAGCCCCGTGACTTACCGCATTGTGGGTGAGGACGAGTCTGACGTGAAGGCGAACCTGATCTCTGTGAGCTCTCCGATTGCGAGGGCTTTAGTAGGCAAAAGTGAAGGCGACGAGGTGGTGGTTAAGGCGCCTAGCGGCGACATTTATTATGAAATCGAGCGCGTGCACCACATTTAAGGTTCTCTCAATTTGAATCTGTACGGCTTTCTCGATAGCCTGTATTGATTCTCTTTCTCATTAAGTGTCCATTCCTATGAATAATGCTCCCGCCGCTAAAGCTCTGTGGGACCTGCGTCCTGGAGAGGCCGCCACGGTCACCGGCTTTGGCGATAAGTTGCCGGTGTCTTATCAAGGGCGGGTCATGGAATTCGGTTTTCAGCCAGGTGCCCTTGTTCACTGTCTGTTAAATCCGGGTTTCGGTGCTCCGCGTGTTTATAGCATCTGTAATTCGGTATTTTCCTTGGATAAAGAGGTAGCTGCCGCTGTATTTGTTGCTGTGAGCAGCCCTGTGGAAGCCGAGTCGTGAAGCGTGTGCTGCTTTTAGGTAGCCCCAATTCAGGAAAGAGCTCGTTGTTCAACCGACTGACAGGTTTGAGTCAGCGGGTTGCCAACTACCCCGGTATTACAGTTGATGTAGCCAGCGGGCCTATGGCGAGTCTGCCAGACATCGAGCTTGTTGATTTTCCCGGCACCTACTCCCTAGAGCCCATTTCAGGTGAGGAAGCCATTGCCGTGAACTTCTTAAACGAGGCGTTAGCAGATGACAATGTTAGTCATGTGCTTTGTGTGGCTGACACCACTCGGCTGGAAAAGTGTATGCACTTCATTCTGCAGGTCATCAGGGAGTGCCAGCATCATCAGAAGCCGGTGACAGTTTTGGCTAACATGTCTGATGTCATTCGGGATAATCAGCTGACGTTTGACCCTGTTGGGCTTTCAGATGCGCTAGGAGTTCCTGTTATTCCTGTGTCTGCTCGAGATAGTCAGGGTTTTGCGCCGATCATAGAGTGCGTGGCAGATGGCGCTACTGCTCAAAATACGACAGACCGCAATTGGCGTGAAGCCCCTAACGAGATTTTACGCGGCACAGCTCAGCAGTTGGCAGCAAAATTCAGCCCCAAGGGTGATGTGCTGATTAATTCGCAGCTTAGGCTGGATCGTTTTTTTCTGAGTACGGCTCTCGGTGGTTTAGCCTTCTTTTTTATTATGTTTCTGTTTTTCCAGTCGATCTTTACTTGGTCGGCACCGGTGATGGACGCGGTTGAGTCCCTAGTTTCTGGTTTGGGTCAGCTCGTAGTCCCTTTGATACCCAATCAAATCATCGCTGACTTTGTGGCCGATGCTTTGTTTGGCGGTGTCGGTGCTTTCCTCGTATTCGTTCCTCAAATTTTCGTACTGACGTTGGTGATCGGTGTGATGGAAGATTCGGGCTATCTCGCTCGCGCTGCGCTTATCTGTCATCGTCCACTCAGAGTGTTTGGTCTCACTGGCAAGAGTTTTATCCCGCTGCTATCCGGGGTTGCCTGTGCGATTCCTGCCATATATGCAGCGCGGTCTGTTGATTCACCGCGGCAGAGAATGATGACCTATTTGGCTATTCCACTAATGCCGTGTTCGGCACGGTTGCCGGTCTATGCCTTGTTAATTGCCACCTTTATTCCTAAGGATACGGGTTTGTTTGGGCTGGTAGGCTGGCAGGGCTTGGCCCTATTTTGCATCTACTTTTTTGGCATGCTCGTGGCGCTCTTGGTGACAGGACTCGTGAGTAAGGCGTCAAAAAATAAGCAGACTGAGCAGCCCTTCGTACTTGAGCTACCGCCATACCGACTGCCAACCGCCAAGCCTTTGCTCCGCAATGCCTGGAATCGCTGTCAACAGTTCGTGACCCAGGCCGGCAAAATCATCCTCGCGGTGACTATGGTGGTTTGGGTGCTGGGTTATTTCCCCAATGGCGGGGCTGACCTTGGCCAGTCTTGGCTCGGAACTCTAGGGCATATTGTCGAACCGGTTTTCGCCCCTTTGGGACTGGACTGGCGGTATGGGATCGCGATTTTAACGAGCTTTCTGGCCCGAGAGGTCTTTGTCGGTACCTTGGGTACCATCTTCGGTATCGAGGGGTCTGATGAAAATATGCTGCCGCTGGTCGATCATATTCAGGCCAGCGGTTTACCTCTGGGTTCGGGAATTGCCCTGTTGGTCTTTTTTGCGGTGGCCCTGCAATGCGTTTCTACCGTGGTCATTCTTGCGCGGGAGGGTTCAACTCGTCTGGCCTTGAGCATGCTATTGAGTTACCTAGTGGGGGCTTACCTTCTGTCACTGATGGCCTTTCAAATCGTCAGCCTGCTGTTTTAGCGACTGCTCATCCTTCCCTGATATTTCAAAGGTAGAGGGTCGAATCGCGTTGGCCTAAGTCGTGATTTGATGGCTGCGTGTTGCTTAGTGCGATGAGTCCCTCTCCGGTTTGGGAGAAAGAAGGTTTTTTACAGTGTGCGTTGCAGATTTGATTTACGTGGATCTGCTTGGGGGTTGCGACGCAACAGAGTTGCCGTGTTGCCAATACGTTGCACTAACTCGGCGCGAGTCGTCTGACACAGCTGTTCGATTAGCGTGTCCCGAAGGTCTCGATCACCCACGGCAATTTTTATTTTGATGAGCTCGTGGTCGCCCAATGCCCTATCGACTTCTGCAAGGACATTGGAACTGAGGCCATTGCCACCAACCCGCACAACAGGGTTAAGTTTGTGAGCAATGGCTCGGTATTGTCGCAGCACCGTATTGCTTAAAGGGGTTTTCGGAGTTTTGCGCTCGCTTTCCATCGTGGTCATCTATACTTGGGGCTGTGTAGTGTACGTCAGACTGTGATAAGAGTCCTCCACCTATGGTTAAGAAACGTTCCTCGAGTCGCGCATGGCTGAAAGAGCATCGCGAAGATCTCTACGTCCAGCGCGCAATAAAGGAGGGTTATCGCTCTCGAGCCTGCTATAAGTTGAAAGAGATTAATGATCGCGATCGTGTGATTAAGCCGGGGATGACGGTCTTGGATTTGGGCGCAGCCCCAGGGGGTTGGTCTCAAGTAGCGGTCGAGATGGTCGGCGATCATGGTCGGGTCATTGCTAGTGACATTCTGCCCATGGATAACCTGGCGGATGTGGAATTTGTTCTGGGTGATTTTACTGACGAGGCGGTATTTGAAGCTTTACTCGCTCTTCTTGGGGAAAGTCCGGTCGATGTTGTCTTATCGGACATGGCGCCTAATATGAGTGGTGTGAGTGCTGTTGACCAACCGAGGTCGATGTACTTGGTAGAGTTGGCACTGGATTTGGCTACTCAAACCCTTGAAAAAGGGGGTACTCTTGTGAGTAAGGTCTTTCAGGGAGAGGGATTCGAGGCTGTCATGGCGACGGCCAGGCTGCATTTTAATCGTGTTCTGACCCGTAAGCCCGAGGCCTCGCGTCCAAGATCACGGGAGGTGTATTTGGTGGCTTCAGGATTTAAAGGCCGCTAGGGGTGCAGTTTTTACGTGATATGGGTGTCTGTAGCGGGTAAGTTCGGGATTGCTCGACGCCAAAAGGGGCTTGAAATCTACTCGTGGCGGCCCAACGTAGTACCTATATACTGACACTTGTGCGCGTGTCTCAAGGTAAGAGTGAGGAAACGATTTTGAACAATATGGCGAAGAATCTGCTTTTGTGGCTTGTGATTGCCGCGGTGCTGCTTTCGATATTTAACAACTTCAGTATGCAAGGCGCTACCGAGCAGGTCGGCTACTCCAGTTTTATCGAGGAAATTAACAACGACCGTATTCGTAAGGTCGTCGTTGATGGGCTTACGATCAGTGCAGAACGTTATGACGGCTCGAACTTTGAGACCATCCGGCCCATGGTCGAAGACCCCAAGCTAATGGATGACCTCTTAACTCATAGCGTGGAGGTTGAGGGGCGTAAACCCGAGCAGCAAAGTGTCTGGACGCAGCTGCTGGTCGCCAGTTTCCCGATTCTCATTATTATTGCGGTATTCATGTTCTTTATGCGTCAGATGCAAGGCGGCGGGGGTGGCCGCGGCGGCCCCATGAGCTTTGGTAAGAGCAAGGCTAAGTTATTGGGTGAAGACCAAATCACGACGACTTTTGCCGACGTGGCGGGTGTAGACGAAGCGAAGGAAGATGTTCAGGAATTGGTTGAGTACCTTCGGGACCCCAGTCGTTTCCAGAAATTAGGGGGTAGGATCCCCCGGGGCATCTTGATGGTTGGGCAGCCGGGAACCGGCAAAACCTTGTTGGCGAAAGCCATCGCAGGTGAGGCCAAGGTCCCCTTCTTTTCTATCTCAGGTTCCGATTTCGTGGAAATGTTCGTCGGCGTGGGTGCCTCTCGGGTGCGCGACATGTTCGAGCAGGCTAAAAAGCAGTCTCCGTGCATTATTTTTATTGATGAGATTGATGCGGTCGGGCGGCATCGAGGTGCGGGCTTGGGCGGTGGACACGATGAGCGTGAGCAAACGCTTAACCAACTGCTGGTAGAGATGGATGGTTTTGAAGCCAACGATGGCGTTATTGTTATTGCAGCGACTAACCGGCCCGACGTGCTAGATCCGGCGTTGCTTCGCCCGGGACGCTTTGATCGTCAGGTCGTTGTAGGTCTGCCTGACATTCGCGGAAGAGAGCATATTTTGAAAGTGCACATGCGTAAGGTGCCGCTGGGGGAAGACGTCGATCCTTCGAAGATTGCCAGAGGCACGCCGGGTTTTTCCGGTGCTGACCTTGCCAACCTTGTGAATGAGGCGGCTTTATTCGCGGCACGCTCGGGGGTGCGCATGGTAGGCATGCAGCAGTTTGAGCTGGCGAAAGATAAAATCATGATGGGTGCAGAGCGGCGCTCTATGGTGATGTCAGAAAAAGAAAAGTTGAATACGGCATATCACGAAGCGGGACATGCGATTGTTGGTCGGTTGATGCCTGAACATGACCCCGTATACAAGGTGTCTATCATTCCCCGAGGGCGAGCCCTTGGTGTCACCATGTTTCTTCCGGAAGAGGATCGCTACAGTCACAGCCGTCGGCACATTGTGGGCCAAATCACGAGCTTGTTTGGTGGACGGGTCGCTGAGGAAATGACATTGGGACCAGAGGGTATTACAACGGGCGCATCTAACGATATTCAGCGCGCGACTGAAATCGCTCGGAACATGGTCACCAAGTGGGGTCTCTCACCCGTGATGGGCCCACTGATGTATGACGAGGGCGGTGAAGAGGTATTTTTAGGTCGCAGTGCTGGGCAGCCAGCGAAAGCCATGTCAGACGACACGGCACGTGCTATCGATAAGGAGGTCAGAACTATTATCGATGAGTGTTATCAGGGCGCCTATAAGATACTGGAAGACAACCGTAAGAAACTCGATGTGATGGCCGAAGCACTCATGCAGTACGAGACCATTGATGCGGACCAGATCGACGATATTATGAATGAACGTGTTCCACGCCCGCCTGCGGATTGGGGTGATTCTGACAGTGGCCAATCTGATGCCGACGATGCTTCATCATCCACTGACTCTGTTGGTCCTATTGGCGATCCCGCTGGCGAGCATTGATCGACTAGCATCATGACAGATCCGGGCTACGGGCCCACACAATTGGTGTGCCCTGGCCGGGAACTTTCTCTGACGCGACCCCTGGTCATGGGGATTCTCAACGTGACTCCCGATTCGTTTTCTGATGGCGGGGTACTTTTTAACGACTCTAATTTAAATGTAGATGCCCTGTGCCGAGCGGCTGAAACCATGGTCACTGCGGGTGCTTCGTTCCTCGATATCGGCGGAGAGTCTACGCGTCCGGGTGCGCTTAGTGTCTCAGAACAGGAAGAGATGGACCGGGTTCTTGGGGCGATAGACTGTATCAAGCGCCGCTTTGACGTTGAGATTTCATTAGACACGAGCACTCCACGGGTCATGCTAGCCGGAGCTGCGGCGGGCGTCGGTATGATTAATGATGTTCGTGCACTGACTCGGGAGGGCGCTGTCGAAGCTGCTGCCAAAACGGGTTTACCTGTTTGCTTGATGCATATGCAAGGCGATCCACTGACAATGCAGAAGGGCCCTCAGTATCTAGACGTGGTCCTGGAGGTGACGGCATTTCTCGAGCAACGTGCAGCGGTTTGCAATGCTGCAGGGATTTCCCGTGAGCGCTTGGTTTTTGACCCCGGCTTCGGGTTTGGCAAAACGCCAAAGCATAATTTTACCTTACTGAAGCGTTTGCCCGAAGTCGCTGCCTTGGGGCAGCCCATATTGGTGGGATTATCGCGCAAGTCCATGATAGCCTCGGTCATCGACCGCGACACGTCCCAGCGACTACCCGCAAGTTTGGCCTTAGCCGTGCTGGCTATGGTGGGTGGTGCTCACATATTGCGGGTACACGATGTTGTGGAAACGATGGATGCCGTCGCCATGATGAGCGCTTGTGCAGAGGCTTCGCTATGAATAAGAGATATTTTGGTACCGATGGTATTCGCGGCCGCGTTGGCGAAACGCCGATCACGCCAGAATTTATGCTGCGATTAGGTTGGGCTTGTGGCCGAGTCTTCTCCGAGCGTTCAGCGGAAAAAGTGTCGGTTATTATTGGTAAAGATACTCGCGTGTCGGGGTACATGTTTGAATCTGCGCTTGAAGCAGGCCTAGTGGCTGCAGGTGTGAACGTAAAACTGCTGGGCCCACTGCCTACACCTGCGATAGCCATGATGACTCGCAGTCAGAATGCCGCAGTTGGCATCGTGATCAGTGCTTCCCACAATCCTTATTACGATAATGGCATTAAATTCTTTTCCGACCTTGGCGCGAAGCTGTCTGACGAGTTGGAGCTGGCAATCGAGGCGGCACTCGATCTCCCCATCCAGACCGTGGATTCAGCTCAGCTGGGCAAAGCCACGCGGCTTAGTGATGCTGCGGGCAGATATGTGGAATTTTGTAAAGCCACGTTGCCCCGCCAATACACTCTAAAGGGGTTAAATATCGTCATCGATTGTGCCCACGGCGCGACGTATAACGTGGCCCCAGCTGTTTTTCGCGAGCTAGGCGCTAACCTGACGGTGATAGGTGCTGAGCCAGATGGCTTTAATATCAACGAGGGTGTCGGTTCGACAGCAACTGAATTGCTCAGTCAGCAAGTTGTCGAGATGAAAGCAGACCTGGGAATCGCTTTTGATGGCGATGGTGATCGAGTTCTTTTCGTAGATGCTGATGGCTCCGTTGTAGATGGTGATGCTTTGCTTTACGTGCTGGCGATGCACCGTCTTGCTATCGGAAAGTCTGACCCAGGCGTGGTCGGCACGCAGATGTCCAATATGGGTTTGGAAATCGCCTTGGGAGAGCAGGGTATTCAGTTAGCGAGAACTCAGGTGGGTGATCGTTACGTCCGCGAACGCATGGCTGCAGAAGGTTGGCAGCTGGGAGGAGAGTCTTCGGGGCATTTGATTTGCGGCGATGTCACGACTACTGGTGATGGCATTGTTGCGGCACTGCAAGTTCTCAAGGCCATTGTCGCCAGTGATCGATCTCTCTCAGACTTACTGTCGGGAATGAAACGTCTGCCTCAAATTATGATCAATGTGCCGCTACCAGAGAGCCGTCTTGATTTGGTAGGTGATAACCCCGTGTCTTCAATGTGTCGCGAGGTGGAGCAGGCCTTAGAGGGACGAGGTCGGCTTTTGTTGCGCGCTTCAGGGACTGAACCGGTGATAAGAGTCATGGTTGAAGGTGATGATGCTGCTGAAATTCAACAGCTGGCTGAGCAGGTAGCCGGTGTGATTCGGTGTGCTTGATATGCGCTGGCATGGCCCGAGAAACTTGCGGTTGAGAGGGGCTTCGGCTATTCTCGCGCGCCTGATTTGTCCGGAGCGGGCGTAATGCCGGGACTCGTCATCGCTAATTGGAAGCTGCACGGTAGTTTGGCTCTAGTCGCAGAGTTTGGGCAACAGTGGCGCGCATTGCCCCCATTGTCGGACGTCGAGGTGGTGGTATGCCCGCCGACACCCTACTTAGGGGCGATCCGTGAGGCGTTTGAGGGTATGCGGCTAGGCGCCCAAGATTGTGCCGATCAACGCGAAGGCGCTTTTACCGGCGAAGTGGCGGTTCAGATGCTCGGAGAGTTTGGGTGTAGATACGTCATTATTGGTCATTCCGAGCGACGATCGTTATACGGTGAAACCGATGCGCAGGTTGCGCGTAAAGCTAGGCTGGCTTCTGCCGAAGGGCTTCATCCGGTGGTTTGTGTTGGCGAGTCGCTAGAGCAGCGTGAAGCGGGTCAGGAAGTTAAGGTGGTGAGTGAGCAGCTTCTGGGCTCGTTAGCGCAGGTGCCTTGTGAGCGTTTAGTGATTGCCTATGAGCCTATATGGGCGATTGGTACTGGGCGTACGGCAACACCGGAGCAGGCTGAAGCCATGCATGGTGTGATCAGGCGCTGCATGCAAGAGCACTTCGGCGCTGTTGGAGCAGCAATCCCCATTATTTACGGGGGTAGCGTTAAGCCCGAAAATGCCAGTGAGCTTTTTGGGTGCGAAAACATAGACGGAGCCCTCGTTGGAGGAGCTTCATTAGAGGCCAAAAGTTTTTGGCAAATTGCCAGCGCTGCAAGCGCTGGGAGGGCGTAGTGGAACAGATTATTTTAGTGGTACACCTGTTAGTGGCTCTGGGCATCATTGGCCTGATCATGATGCAGCAGGGCAAAGGCGCTGACATCGGTGCCTCGTTTGGTGCTGGTGGCTCGCAAACGCTATTTGGCAGCGTGGGCAGCGCTAATTTACTGACCAAGTTAACCGCTTGGTTGGTGGCGGCATTTTTTGCCAGTAGTTTTGGTTTAGCTATGATCGCCGATAGCCGCACCGTCAGCGAAGACGATTTGGGCTTCGAACTGCCCATGGAAGCTGTTGAAGTGGCACCTGTGCAATCTTTCGAAAGTGACGTACCTGAGGGTGATATCCCAGATATGTCATTTGAAACTGAAGCAAACGATTTACCTTCGCTAGATACAACAGAAGGTGATGTTATTGACTCGGGTCAGGATTTACCCGAGGGTTAAGTTATGCGGGAGTGGTGGAATTGGTAGACACGCTATCTTGAGGGGGTAGTGGCCTTTGGCTGTGCGGGTTCAAGTCCCGCCTTCCGCACCAATATATGAGAGCTATAGTAAGTTAAGTCATTGATTTTATTAAACTTTATTGGCATTAAGCGGCCTTTCTTTTGCCTAGAATGCACGTAAGTTATTGATAATTATGGCCTTTTATTAAATCTCAAAGGCGCTCTACAGCAAGGCATGGGGCTGTTTTGGCTACCATTTTAGACTTCTTCTTTTATCTTCGGCGCCTTCTGCACATAGGTTGGCGTGATATGAACGGTAAGCTGGCCTATTTAGCCTTATAGTCTCACCCGGAAACGACAAGGTAATGGAGCACACCACTGGTGCGGATAATCTTAATCATATTGTTACTTGCAATTTTGGCCTCTGGGGTAAGTGCGACCGTAAGTGGTCGATTCTCATCATTGCTAAATATATTAGAGGACGTCCAAAGGAATGAACCCATTCAGAAGCAGCAAGAACTTGGAATATTTGATGAAACAAACTGGGACGGATCAGACTTTCAGTAGTTATTTATTTGCACCACTAGTTCTGCTGGGCTGCTTAGTGCCTTTGATCTCATATGCCGAAGTAAATACTTTTGAGGCAGGTCAGCCTATTCGTGCTTCAGAGATGAACCATAATTTTGAGGTGGTGCAGGAGCAGATAGAGGAGATAAGCACTAGCAGTATCACTGATGCGGGTTGCTCAGCGACTCAGCAGGACAACAGTGTGCTGATTGAGTGTTCTGATGGGACTTCTGGGGTGATTGCTGGGGCTGGCACGGTTGTAGTTTATCCGCAGGGGCTAATTGGTGAGGTGCCACTAGCTGAATACAATAGTGGAGAAATAGTCATCGTAGATGGAAATGGGATTACGTTAGCGCGAAGTGTCAACGATCTTGCTGATAATCCACTTGCGTTTTTCGCAAACTTACCTCTTAGATATCTTGATCTAACAGTTGTCTTCTACAATAACGAAGACAGCGGCTACGTGGAGCTTCTCTCTTATAACTGGGGTTATCTAGCACAGGCTAGTACAGTTCTCTTTAAAACTGCAGATTGTTCAGGGCCAGCATGGCTCGCTCCATCTAGAGGCACGGTTCCTTATGGACTGGTAAACACGGGTTCAAGGTTTTATGTGATAGGAGAGGGGGCGTCATTGGAAAACCTCCTTTTTGAATCCAGAATTATCAGCGCCCACTTGAACTATAATGGTGTGTATCGAAGCGCGCAGCCCTGTGAGGCGGGCCAGTTTGTTACAGATGCCTACCTTGCCGCTGAATACACCCCAGCCCCAGAAATCCTCAACGCTGCCTACCCAGTCCGAATGGAGCAGCTTCCTTAGTCAGCCCCAGCCTT
>CALKNZ010000004.1 GCA_938091995.1 uncultured Luminiphilus sp.
TTTCACAGCCGATCAGCAATAAGCTGCCAGCAATAACCACTACAGTGGCGCGAATAAACTGAGGTAATTTCATGGGTTCGCCTCCATCATAGGATCAACGACAGGTACCGCGTCGATAACAGGGTAGGCCGGTGCAATACCGTGCTTAACACCCCAGAGATACCAGTTTTCTACTACTGTTCCGGTGAGTAGGATGCCTATGCCACCAGTGATGACGGTCAGTACTGCAAACCACCAAGCCCAGCGATGGATAGATTCCATGGAGGCGTTAAAGCCCATACACCAGCGCCAGTACAACATTGACCGCTCGCCCGCGGTGCCGATATCGGTAACCTGGTCTATCTCGCGATCGCCGCCATATCGACTTACCGCTAGTATCGTCGCCCCGTGCATGGCAAACAAAATGGCCGAGCCGTAAAGGAAGGCGATTGAAAGCATGTGGAAGGGGTTGTAGAACAAGTTGCCGTAACGCATTGAAAAGGCCGCAGTCCAATCCAAGTGCGGGAAGATGCCAAAGGGCACGGCCTCGCTCCAGCTGCCCATGAGAATGGGACGGATAAAGCCAAGCACTAGGTATAGCCAGATAGCCGCTGCAAATGCCCAGGCTAGGTAGTTGCTCATGCCCAGGTTTCTGGAGATGGTGAATGTTCGCCACCACCAAAGCAGTATCGAAGCGGTGAGGAAAAAACCCGCCATTAACCACCAGCCACCGTCATTAAGGGGTGGAATACTCAGCCCATACTCGGGGGGTGGTGGCTCGAGAGCCAGCCATGGCAGTTGTCGTATGAACTCGATGGGGTCCCAGTTAACTGAGGCCCACATATTAAGACCGATGATCTCGAAAGCTATGAAGCCGCACAGGAAGGCGAGGAAGCCGGATGGTCCTAAGTAAATGGGACCAATCTGTGCATCGCCTAGTTTGCCGGCAATCCAGCTGTGAATGGGACCACCCATTCGATGCTCTTCATCCTTGCCGATGGGAACTCCGGGATAGTCGGGAGCGTCGGCCTGAACCTGTGTGAAAATGTTTTGATATTCAATCATGATTCAGTCTCTCCTCAGTTCCAGATGGGCAGTTCAAGCCACCAGTTCCACCATTCCGGCCATCCTCTGGTCCAGAATGGGCCGCTGATCACAATGCACACGGCGCTCCAGAATGCTGCGCCTAGCGCCACGAATAGACCTAAACGGTGAATACCAAGGGCCCCAATGGAGTAGCCAATATCGTCCCGGAAAAAAGTATTTTCGTGTTCGCCAGTCTTTACCTTTTCGCCATCCCGAGGGTCGGTGGCCATCAGGATCAACGATCCGTGCATTGACAACGCCATTGCCGTCGTGAAGAAGAATGTAATTGCGATCATATGTGCGGGGTTGTAATGAAAATGTAAAAACTGATAGCCAACGTTCGACACCCAATCAAGGTGGCTGAGAATGCCGTAGGGGAAACCATGACCCCATGCACCGAGTAGCATGGGACGGATAACGACCAACGTGACGTAGGCAAGCACCGCGTAGCTGAAGGCAAATGGGATGTGCAGCCCCATGCCTAACTTGCGGGCAATTTCTACCTGCCGGAGTATCCAAGAGACAAAAGCACCGATCGCGCAAATGGTAATCAATTGCCAAGCGCCTCCCTCCGCAAAGGGAGCAACCCCCAGGCCGTAGGATAAATCTGGCGGTGCAATGTTAATGCGCCAAATATTCCAGGTGTCACCCATGGATGCGCCCACTAAAATCAGCGCAGTGCCAAGTAGGGCGAAGAAGGCGGTACTGACTCCGAAGAAGCCGACGTAAAACGGCCCCACCCAAAAGTCAAAGAGGTCTCCTCCAACCAGCGTGCCACCCCTGACACGGTACTTCCTCTCAAAACTCAGTAATGACATGTCATGTCCCTCAATCCCTGTGCGTCGCTATCCTGCGCGCGCCATCGGTTATTACTCCTCGGTAGGTACGACCTTCCCGGCCGTGCCTGTTGTTCAGACGCGCATGAAAGCGTAGGGAACCACGCCGTATGCCGCCTTTTTTGCTGCTTGAAAACAGCTTTCACCGGGTGAAGCATGAGCGACCGACTGAAACGTCAGACGACACACCACTGCACCGATGAAAAACCAGCAAAATGCTACGATTAGCAACAGTCGAAATTGCAGTTGCTCGCCTAGCGATTGCTGATGTCCTTTTTGCCCTGATGAATGATTCATCACACTTCTCCCTCGCGGTCAGGCTGCGGTGCCGGTCTTTACTTCAAGACCTGCACGCAACACATGTTCTTTGCTAACAGCATCGACGCCCTGATGCCGAGCCGAATGCTCGGCGGCATCACGAATTCGTTTTGCTGCGGAAATTCGGACCAATATCGGTTGCTTGGCAACCAATGTTTCTAGTGTTTTTTCTGCATCATCGGCCCAGCGCAGTGCCATACGTGCAGGTGTTGCCTCAACGGCATCCATTTCGGTGCCAAGTGGCAGAATGTGGAACAAGGCGTCGAATAGCGCGTTGCAGACTTCCTGTAATAAATAGGTGGCACCGCTATAACCCATAAAGGGGGTTCCCGTATGGCGCCGAATAATCGTGCCCGGTAGGGAGGCTGGAATGTAAATGCTCTTGCCGCCTAATTCTGCGAGGTACATGCGTTCGTTATAGCTACCAAACAGGATAAGGGGTGAGGTATCTGCAATTGTCTGACGAATCGTTTCGTTGTCAGGTTTTACACCGGGCTTGCGTGAAAAGTGAAAAGCGCAGGGAAGTCCTAGCTCGTCTTCTAGAAAATGTCTCACGCCTCGGGTATATGTTTCCGTGGCCGAGATACCAAAGTTGGCAGTGCCAAAGAAATCTTGGGTTACAGAGCGCCATAAATCCCAGACGGGCTTTAATGTCGTGTGGCGTTCTTGTTCGATGAAGGGTTCGGGGTCTAAACCGAGCTCTTCGCCTAGTGCGCGTAAAAACTTGGTGGTGCTGTGCAGCCCAAAGGGCGCCTGAAACCAGGGCTTTTCTAGGGCCTGACAGAGCTTTGAGCCAAATTCCCGGTACATACACACGTTGGCATCAGCGTCGCCTAGAGAGGGGATGTCATCAAGATGGCAACCCAGAGGGAAAACCCGATTGACTCGCGCGCCCATACCCTCGACTAATCTAACAATCTCGGCTTGGTCTGATGCCGTGTTGAAATAACCGTAAGCGGGTCCGATGATATTGACCGACGGTACGGCATTTTCCTTGGCGGCCTTTCGCTTCTTCTTTTTCCCACCGTACTGATCCCACAGCCAGACTAGGGCGCGATCTGCACTCTGCCACTGATCCTCGTCGATGGTTCTGGGTAGAAAACGCTTTATGTTGGTATCTGCGGGGGTGACACCTCCGCCAATCATTTCTGCAATGGATCCGGTGACAACGACGCTTGGGCGCTCTGCATCTAGCGTCTGGTGGGCACGGCGCAGCGCGCCCTCTGTACCTTTCTGTCCAAGCTCTTCTTCAGCAAGCCCGGTAACAACGATGGGGAGCTCGTGGGGTGGCAAGCCATCGGTGTAGTGAAGCACCGATGTAACGGGCAGGTTTTCGCAGCCTACGGGGCCGTCAATAATTACCTGCAGTCCTTTTACCGCAGTAAACACATATACCGAGCCCCAGTAGCCGCCCGCTCTGTCGTGATCAAAGACGAGCATCAGGCAACCTCCCTCGTTTTGATTAGACCCGACCGGTTGATAGTGTCTTCAGTCCAAACACCCGCTGCATCGCCAGACCCTACGCCCTCAAAGAACGAGTCCATGGCGGCGAAGCGTGATTTGTTATTCACCGCTGTGTTAATCACCTGACTCAGCGAACCCGCGCCAGCAGGACCCATAAGCGGTCGAGCAGAAATTAAGTTCGTGAAATACAGTGAAGGCACGCCTTTTTGCTTCGCGTGTTGCACGACCGGCGTGGTGCCGATGGCAAGATCGGGTTCAAATGCGTCTACGGCACAGGTATCGTCTTCCAGCGATGCTCGAAACTTAACAGTGACGCCGTGTGCTTCAAGCCATTCTTTGTCGTGCGCATTCCACTGTGTGCCGGGACAGGCACTGCCGACATAACGCAGGTCAGCGCCACTCTCGACAAGTAAGCGGGCGACGAGCAATTCAGAGCCCTCGTAACCCGAGAGCGTCATGCGTGCTTTGATTGGGTTTGCAGCAATGGCCTCAGCAATCGATTTACGCAGCGTGTCGCGGTGTTTAGTCATGACATCCGCAGGCGTGCCTAGAGCCGTACCTATCGCGGTAAGCCATTCGGCAGTGCCCTCGGCACCGACAGGAGCTGAGCCAATAACTGGTTTACCGGCCGCGACGAACTCTCGATTACAAGCGCTGTAAAAAGGGTGAAGCATAGCGACTAAGCTGCTATCTAATGCGGCGTAAAGCTCTCGCCATTCCCGCGTGGGAACGACAGGGCCAGCACTTGCACCCAATGGCCTTAGTAATCTATCAATTACGATGGCGTCGACAGGAAAGATTTCACCCAAAAGTGCAATTGATGGCTTGCTGTCCCGGGACTCCAGGCTCGTGGGGCGAGCCACAGGGCCAGCGGACACCTCGGAACGGGCATACTTAAGCATGGCTGCAGCCAAGACATCTTTCGCTTCAGCATGAGTGGGCACGCCAAAGCCTGGTACATCAATGCCGATGATCCGTACGCCGTTAATGGATTTTGGTAATAGATCTAATGGCACACCTGATGCGGTGGGCACGCAAAGGTTGATCACAACCACTGCATCATATTTATCAGGATCAGCTAAGGTATGCACTGACTCTCTAATATCTTCAAAGAGTTTGCCGGTAACGAGGGATTCAGAATCGAAGGGTACGTAACCGACGGTTCGGCGTGCGCCGTAAAAGTGTGAGGTAAACGTTAATCCGTAGACACAGCAGGCTGAGCCACTCAAGACTGTTGCCGTGCGCTGCATTCTTAGACCAACTCTTAATGATCCAAATGCGGGACACATGCTCTGAGGCTGGTCGTGAGGCCCTACGGGGTAGTCTTTAGCGTACTGATCGAGTGTTTCTTGATTGGCCTGACCTGCCGCCTGATCACGCAGGGTTCGGGAGCTTCCGGCACAGCCTGGTGCATCGGTCGCATCTTCTGTTACCAGTGGAATGGTTTCTGGAATATTTGATACGTGATCAGACATTGTCGTAGACGACCTCAAGGGAAGGCTGCTCAAGTTTTGTCACATCGCAAAGGTCCGCAAGGGTTGCCGGTTGCAGCACCACATTGCGTCCAACGGTATCGCCATCGAAAAGCTCTAGAAGCCCGTCTTGTGTCAGTGGAGCCGGTTGGGCCGGTGGTGCGTCGGCCACGTTGCTGGCCAAGCCGGCAAAGAGCGATCCCCACTCACTTTCCGGCGTACCTATGATTTCGTAGTTGGCGCTTTTGCGTCGAATATCGTCATTGGCCGGTATCGAGGCCAATTCGGGAATGCCTACTGCCTCGCAGAACGCTTGAGCTTCACCGCTACCGTCGTCCTTGTTGGTGACCATGCCCGCGACACCGACGTTACCGCCCAATTTTCGGAAATACTCGACCGCAGAGCAGACGTTGTTTGCCACGTACAAGGATTGAAGGTCGTTGGAGGCGACCACAATCACTTTTTGACACATGTCTCTCGCGATCGGGAGGCCAAAGCCGCCGCAAACCACGTCGCCTAAGAAGTCGAGCAAAACATAGTCGAAGTCCCAATCATGAAAGCCAAGTTTTTCGAGAGTTTCAAAGCCGTGGATGATGCCTCGGCCTCCACAGCCTCGTCCGACTTCAGGGCCACCAAGCTCCATGGCATAAACGCCGTCGCGTTTAAAACAGACGTCTTCTACTCGAACTTCGTCTCCCGCCGCTTTTTTGGCGGCTGCGGTTTCAATAATGGTTGGACAGGCTTTGCCACCGAAGAGTAGTGATGTGGTATCACTTTTTGGGTCACAGCCTATCAGCAAGACTTTTTTGCCCTGCTGCGCCATCATGTAAGACAGGTTAGAGAGCGTAAAACTCTTGCCAATGCCACCTTTCCCATAAATCGCAATAATCTGCGTTTTTGGGGCTTCTGCGGTAGAGCTGGCAATCATGTCAGCGCGTTCGCCGCTAGCCTCTAGGCCTGGGTCATAGACTTGTGCTTCGCTGGGACTCATACGGCCCTCCAGTCAAGAATCATTTTTAAGCATTGGGGATCAGAAAACGCTTTGTCATAAGCTGGCGCAGCGTTTTGAGCGGTGTATTGATGGGTTATGAGATCCTGAACCTCGATTCGATTCTCAGTAAGCAAGTTTCGGGCGAACTCAAGATCTTCTGACTGCCACTCTGCCGCTATGCGCAGCGTAGCTTCAGCCATGAATGCAACGGGGAAATCAAACTTTATGGGCTGGTGATAAAACCCGGCTAACACGATCCACCCGCCTTTGCGCAGGCTGGGCAGGAGAGCTTCCAAAATAGAAGCGTCCCCTGATACGTCACAAATTCGCTCGTAACGACTGCCGGTATCGTCCTTTGGGTCCAATACGGGGTAGGGCGTATTGCCATCTCGTCGAGCGGGATCTTGCTCCCAAACACGTAAATCTGTGGCGCCCAAGGATTGACAGATCCTGGCTACCAAGCGGCCCAGAACCCCATGCCCAACGATCAGTTCAGGCAGTTCATTATTTTCAAAGCGCTTAATAGCATGCACGGCTGTTGCAATAAGCGCGAGTAGCACGCCCTCTGAGCCAGTATCTGATTGCAGCGGAATAAGCCGCGTTGAGTCGACGACTAAATGTCGTGCGGCGCCACCGAACAGTCCAGCGACATCTTCAAAGCCTCGACTTCCCGGTACAAAGACAACACTGCCAGCTGCTATTTTGGATTCGCTGCCGGCATCGATAACTCGGCCCACGCTTTCATAACCGGGCACCAGCGGGTAATTCAGTCCGGGAAAGTGTGGCATGCGGCCGTCCCATAGGAGGCGCTCGGTGCCGGTGCTTATGCCTGACCAGTCAATCTCAACTAAACAGTCAGCCGCGGCACAGTCGGGAAGGCCAACCTCGCGTAAGGAGAGGTTCCCGGGTGACTCAAAAACTACAGCTGTTGCTACCTGGGTCATTCAAAGGCTCCGGAGCTTTGGGCTCCTTTAGCTTCTTGTTATTTGTCTTCTTGAAGACAGAAATTCCTGTTTTCAATAGGTGTCAGTTTAAAGAGACAATTTCAACTGTCAACTAAATATTACGCATTGATTTTATCACCGATAAGCACTCTGACAAGGCTTGGCATGGGGCTCTTGGCTTCACGAACGTTGTGAAATCCCGCTATTTTCATCATCGAGGTCAGTTCTATAGCTGTTCGCGGGCGACCGCTGCCCATTGCCCAGAGATAAAACCCAAAATAGGTGTGTCCAATCGACTCTGATCCTGGGGTTTCTGCCATGGGCTCGGCTACTATTAGCTGTCCGTCCACAGGTAAGGCCTGAAAGGCTTTGTTGATGAGATTCTGGGCGGGTTTATCGTCGTGATCGTGCAGTACACGCACTAAAGTCATGATGTCGGCTTGCTCGGGCAAGGGGTCCTCGAACATGTCGCCACCCTGGTATTCAAGGGCATTGGCCGTCTCGTTGCTGGTGTGCGCTGCAGCAGCTTGCTGTGCTACCGCTGGCAAATCGAAAACGATGGCTCGAATATTGGGAAATCTGGCCACAGCGCGGCGTGCAAACGCCCCAGTACCGCCGGCAATGTCTACAAGACTGGTTCTAGCGCCAAAGTCCACGCTGTCCAGCACGTAATCGGCAATCATGCCTTGGGAGGTTGCCATGAGCTCGCTGTAAGTTTCCGGATTGGTTTCGCCCGCTATAACGTCGCCATAAGCCCAGTAATTTGCCAGTGCTGTCTTGTCACGCTGACGAAGGAGTGCGGTTGGGTCCGAAAGATCGGCGTAGAGGTGTCTATGATGGCGGACCATTGCGGCGATGCCAGGATTAGCGAGCATTGCAGCACCCAGCTCCCCTAAGCCCCACAAGCCCTCCCCATAGGACTCGAGTAGCCCTAACCCTTTAGCGGCCTTCAAAAGTGTCACAAGAGCGGGTTTTGGAATGCCGGTGGCAGATATCAGTCCCTCCGTTTGGGCGGGCCCGTCTGCCAGTAGATTGGGAATATCAAGTTCCACAAAGGCGGCGAGGGTTTGGGAATATACAAATCCCGCGGTGATGTGGTGAAGTTGGGTGGCTCGTCGATTCGCGATAAGTCGAGTCAGTGGGGTGCGTGCGGCCCATTTTTGAAAGCGCGGATTGGCGATTAACTTGTTGCGGTATTGATGCCACCGCAATCGCCAGGACGTTGAGTAACTTGGAGTTTCATTGCGCACTAACTGTCCCTGTAACGACATAGCTTAGGCCGCCGTGTGCTTAATACCCTGTGGGAAAAAGCGGTTTGATTGTTGTTGTACAACGTCATGTAGCAGAGCGCGGCCCTTGCAAGGGGGGATGGAGTCCAGCCCCTTTTCGATGCAGCGCTCCAGACGTTTTACCGCTCCCTGCAGGCCCAGTTCACGGACTGCACTAGGTCTGTCGAGGGCGACATCAATGCCCGTTGGTTTGCCGATGGTGGCTGTATCGGCAATGGCGTCCTGAATGTCGTCCGCAACCTGATACGCTTCACCAATGCTGTTGCCGAGTTCACGCCAGGGTTCTGGGGGTACGCCCGCTGCGGCTGCACCTGCGCAAGTTGCCGCAACAAATAAGGCCCCTGTCTTGGCTTGGTGGTAGTGCTCAAGATCGACTCGGGGTTCACACTCCCATGCCTGTCCTGCACATATGCCCATGGGCCCGCCCACTCCAGCAGCGACAATAGCGGTGACCTGTGCCATTCGCACCGGGTGCGTCACGCTAGAACCTAGCTGCGCCAACTGCTGAAAAGCGGCCACGATTAAGGCATCGCCGGACAGTACGGCAATACGTTGCCCAAAAGCAGCGTGAAGGGAAGGTTTACCCCGACGTTCAATGGCATCGTCAAAGCAGGGGAGGTCGTCGTGAACCAGTGATGCACAATGCAGCAACTCGATAGCGGCAGCAGCAGCCGATGCCAGTCGCGGCTCTGAATTACCATTGGCGAGTGCGACGGCCAGACACAGGCGAGGTCGCACCCGGGCGCCACCGGGAAAAACCGCATAGTCCAGAGCTTTTGCCAGCAATGGCGGACAACCTTGTCCTGTGGCCTCGCGTATGGCGAGGGAGAGGGCATGTTCGCAATCCAGTGACTCTTTTCCCATGGCATAAGCCTCCATTGATGGGAAGGTTTGTTGTAAAGTAAACAAGACATATGCGATGTTCAAGATATTTTACACTTTCAATGCAGGAAGCGTGTCATGGGAGCGATGCCAGAAAATGAGCCACAGCAGGAAATTGCCGGCCAGAAACTGGGGTTTGATGCGAAAGTTCCTCAGGGTGGGTACCGCTGGTGGTACTTGGATGCATTTAGCGATGATGGCAAAGCAGCCCTAACCATTATCGTTTTCGTGGGCAGCGTATTTTCCCCCTATTACTATCGTGCCCGACGTCGACACGCGGGTAACCCTGAAAATTTCTGCAGCGTGAACGCTATCTTCTATGGTCCAGATCGTCGAAGATGGTCGCTGACGGAAAGGGGTGCGGGTGACCTTAACCGCGGCCAGGATCATATTGCTATTGGTCCCAGTCGTGTAGACCAGTGTGACGATGGTCGACTTACCTTTCATATCCATGAGATATGCAATCCTTGGCCTACGCGCTTATCAGGGCTGATTGAACTCAGCGTCCCTGCACTGGGGAAAAAGTCTTTTGAACTTGATCCCGATGGACTCCATCGATGGTGGCCGGCAGCCCCTGCAGGGCGGGTTAAAGTGACAATGCGAAAGCCAGGCATCGCATGGGAGGGTGCGGCTTATCTAGATTGCAATGCGGGCGTAGTGCCTCTAGAGCAAACCTTTCGGAACTGGCATTGGCAGCGTAGTGCGGCAGAGGCCGGCTGCGGCCATATTCATTACGATGCCACCTTATCCAACGGCGAACGTCGATCTCTTGGCCTGCGTTATGACCCCGATATGTCATGTTCCGAACTCGCTGATTCTGGCAGAGATACGCCAATTTCTTCGACGCCTTTATGGCGTGCTGAACGCCTTTGTAGAACTGTTTCGGGTCAGCCACGTGTTATTGAAACTCTTGAAGAGTCGCCTTTTTATGCGCGTTCGGTATTAGAGTTAGATACCGGTTTAGGTGTGCGTAAGGTCATGCATGAAAGTCTGCACCTCGACCGCTTTACTCGACCCTGGATGCAGTGGCTGCTGCCTTTTCGAATGCCGAGGCGTCCCCTAGTTTCCACCTAACGGTTTCGGCTTACTCATAGCTTTTATGGCAGAGTGAAGCACGCGGAGTTTTGCATGTTTCCATAGGACGTCCGCCAGTGTTCGGCTGCTTAAGTCAATGCCGTGCAGACCAATGCAGGCCAATAAAGCCCAGATCAATGTCTGTTCAGGTCAATGCCAGAGAGAGGCGTTTGAGACGGTTTCACGTTGTGAGCAACATGATGCCGATCTTGCCTACGGCTCACTGCCGTCCGTGGGAAAGTTTTTGTCAGTACGTTAAATGTACCCGTTCTATGAATGCCCTTCACTCAGGGTCGAGCTGTGACCGGCAGCGGCGGCTTGCTGTCTTGCTTCCAGGGCAGCAAACAGGTCTAAGGTCCAAACCAACCGCCGATAGATGCGGTGAAAAACCGAGTTATGGTGGAGTTCTTTTGCTTGTTCTGTTTGCGCTTCGTGTACCGCATCGAGTAAGTATTGGCACTCGGGAAGCGCAGGCTCGTGCAACCCGGTTTTATCGAGAGCGACCCATTGAGGGGTGCGCAAAACCAGTCGGGCTTTGCCAGCCATACCAATGTACGCCCGTTGGTCTACAGAGTTGCCGCCGCTTTTCAGTAGGGCATGTCCAATCTCGGCGTAAAGCAACCGCGCGGCATAAATGCCCGGTCTTGCCCCTACCGGTAACAACGCAATTCCGCTCTCACTCCGTCGATAAAGCGTTTCGGCCTCGAGCAGTAAACGTTCAATGACGGTGAACAAGCCCGGTGTAAATGTGGGTGATTGGAGAAAGGATTTGGCATCAACGCCGGCGTCCTTGAGCAGCTTACGAGGCAGATATAAGCGACCTGCACGCGCATCTTCGCCGACATCCCGCGCAATATTAGTGAGCTGCATAGCGACGCCCAGATCGGCTGCTCGTGCGAGGGCCTTGGGGTCGCGAACGCCCATCAACACAGCCATCATGACGCCCACAACACCCGCTACTCGCGCACCGTAGGCAAAGACATCGGACAAAGTCTGATACTCACGGCCGCTGGCGTCCCAGGCAAAGCCCTCGAGCAAAGCCTCTAGCAGTGTTCTGGGCAGCTGATGTTGTGCAACGATACGTTGTAGTACTCGGTCAACGGTGCGCTTCTGAGCTTTTCCACCGTAAATTCCATCCAGACGCTTGTGCAATTGCGCTAAGGCGGCGTCGGCATCATCACCTTCATCAATTAAGTCATCGGCCTCGCGGCAAAAGGCATACAACCCGCAGGCATCATTACGAAGCGTGGGTGGTAAAAGCTGTGAGGCCACCCAAAACGAACGGCTACCACCGGATAACGTCTGGCGACAATGGGCCAGATCGGTATGGGGGGTAGGTAGTTCAGCGAGTTCTGAGCGTAGTGGCATGGGGTACGACTTCATCGAGTACTTTTGCGGAGGAAATGACGCCGGGAATTCCCGCTCCTGGGTGGGTTCCTGCGCCTACTAAATAGAGGCCGTCAAAGTCTTCACTTTGATTGTGTGGCCTGAACCAGGCACTTTGGCTAATTCTGGGTTCGAAGCTGAAGCCAGCGCCTTTGAAGGAGTTCAGACGATCCTGAAAGTCCAGAGGCGTTAATACTCTAGATGTCACAAGGCGACTTGAAATGTCTGGCAGCACAGTCTCGGCAAGCCGTGTCTCAATGGCTTGACGGAATGTTTCGGCATGTTCTAGCCAGTCCACCTCGGCATCGAGGTGCGGTACGGGAACCAGTGCGTAAAAGGTATCGCAACCCTCGGGTGCCATGGAGCTATCTGTCGCAGTCGGCCGATGCAAATACAGGCTGAAGTCTTCGCTTAAAACCTTGTGCTTGAAAATATCTTTGAGCAGGCCCTTGTAACGCGGACCCAATAATACGGAGTGGTGAGGCACATCTTCATAGCGACCTTGGGTGCCGAAATACCAGACAAACAAGCCGTTTGAGTAGGCGGCTTTATCCAGTCGTTTATTGGTCCAGCGCTTTCGCTTGCTCTCGGGCAGTAAGTGGCGATAAGTCCAGGCAGAGTCGGCATTCGACACGACGATATCGGCGTCGAGTGCAGTACCATTTTTAAGGGTTACTCCTGTTACCTGGCGGCCTTCTGTATTGATTTGAGCGACCTCGGTATCGTAAAAAATATGGTTGCCTTGACCCTCGATAAGTGACACAAAACCATCGACTAAGCGCCCCGTGCCCCCCATGGCCGACCACACCCCAAAGCTCTGTTCGAGGTGAGAAATCAATGAATAAATGCCGGTCACTGAGAAAGGGTTGCCGCCAATTAACAGGGGGTGAAAGCTCATCACCTGTCTTAGATAGGGATCCTTGATATGGCTGGATACTAGGCTATACACGCTTCTGTCACTGCGTAAACGAATTAACTGTGGCAGGAACCGAATGAGCTGCCACAGGCTGTCAAAGGATTTAAATCCCAGGCGCTCGAAGCCCACACGATAACGTTGTTCGCTAGCATTTAGGTACTTGAGGTAGCCCTCGGCGTCAGCCTCATTGAAAGTTTTGATCTGTTCAATGTTGCGTTCACGATCCCCTGAGTAGTCGAAGCTGCGACCGTCGTCGAAGCGAATTCTAAAGAACGGATCCATGGGACGTAGATCAACGTCATCACTCAGATTGCGGCCACAAAGCGCCCACAATTCTTCGAGCAGAAAAGGGGCGGTAATGATTGTTGGCCCCGCGTCAAAGGTGAAACCGTCTTGGCGGTAAACGTAAGCTCGGCCTCCCGCGGCATCGAGTTTTTCAAGTATGGTCACGCGGTAGCCCCTCGCGCCCAGTCGGACGGCAGCGGCAAGCCCGCCAAAGCCACTGCCTATCACAATAGCATGGGGTCGCTCGTCAAGAGGGCCGAGATTTTGGGTGCCAAGTTTTGCCAGATCAAGCTGAGTGTTCATTATTATTGACGCCAACCTTGTCAAGTTAGGCTGACAGTCTATCAGTCCATTCCGCCGCTGAATAGCGTTGGGTTATCGCCTATAGGGCGGCCTGAATAATGTTCGCAAAGGGGGTAGGGTCTTCCTCGTGGCCCAGATGCCCAAGGTCAGGAATGTTGTAAAGTTTAGAGCACGCTACGAATTCTGATAGGCGTTCAGATTGCCAGGGAGAAACGGTGCGATCATTGGCGCAGGTGATTAAGTGGAGTGGAGTACGAAGACCGGGCAAACGCTGTCTCTGATCGCCGAGATCCCAGCCGGCCATCATTTTTAAAGTGCCCGTGATATGGTCTGGTCGCGAGATCAACTCTCGGTAGCATTGCATCATTTGAGCGCTGGGGTTCGAGCCTGTTTCAATCAGCATGTTTCTGACAGGTCGGTTAAACATGCCATGGGCTGCCGTTATGTAGGCCAGCAGCCTAGATTTAGATAACCACTGCGCTAATCGGTTGAAGACCGGTGCTGCCCCCGAGCCAAAGGGGAGAAAGGCACCGTTTATGGAGATGACAGCTGCGGGGGCAAGCTGCGCATGGAGGGTTAGATGCGTTGCAATCACGGCCCCTGCAGAATGGCCGACTAACAGCTTTGGACGAATGCCTAGGGCTGCAAGTAGGCCCTGTAATCGATTGGCGAAACCTGCGATACAAATTTCTCCCTCTGGCAACGCACTGCTAAAACCCTGACCGGGTAGATCAGGCATGACCAGTGTAAAACGATCTGCCAGACTTTCGGCCAGTGAGTTCCAACTGTGGGATGACGCCCCGGTACCGTGAATCATGAGTAGCGCGGGTCCTGTGCCTCGAATTTGAACGTGCCAGTCGACGCCCTCAACGTTGATGAACTGACTGTAGGCACGGTTCGGCCAAAACTTGGGAAGATCTTCGGGGGTCAATTGTTGGCCTCAACTGATCTCACTATATTGCGTAACCCCTCGGCGTCGGCCTGGGGCATGGCTAAATATTGCCCGCCAAGAGCCTGGGCTAATTCTCGAGCTTTCTGCTGTGTTCTTGGCGATGCGTCGATCACCAGGGCTCGGCTATTGAGGGCTCGAAATTGTTTTGCGGCAGTCATGGCCTCGTCTTTGGCGCGTTGCCTACCGGGCGTGCCATCTCGGGCAATATTGGCGACACCGTCGGTTAGAAAAACCGCGGTAGGTGTAGCGCCGTCACGTAAGATTTGTTCCGAAAGCAGGGTTGTGAGTTCCACTGCGTGCGCGAGTGGCGTGCCGCCGCCTCCCGGGAGCGCAGCCAGAGCTTTTTTTGCACGTACTAGGGAGCGCGTTGGGGGCAGTAAAAGTTCGGCTGTGCTCCCTCTGAATGCAATTAAGGCAACGCTATCACGACGGCTATAGCAATCAGCTAGGAGCAGTTCTACAGCCCCTTTGGCTTCTGCCATGCGGTGCATTGCTGCGGAGCCCGATGCGTCGACGACAAATAACGTCGTACTTTCACGCTGATGTCGAAAGCGCGTCGTTCTAAAATCTGAGGGTTTAATATGCAAGTGTGCTTGCCGGGGCTCAGTGGCTTGCTGTCTGCGAAGGGTCTGCCAGGGCGCGGCTGCTCTTAGCGTTGCCATTAAATTAAGTCTGCCACCTCTTCGGGGATCACCTGCTTCAGTGCCCACCGGGCGTCCACGTTGTTTATGCCGCTGCTGTGATCCTGATTTACCGCCAGTTGAGCTCTTACCTCGAGGCTGATGACCGGCACGAAGCGACGCGAGCAACCCTGAAGGTATGTGAGCAATTGCGGCTTCAATCATGGCGTCTATGGGTGGAGTGACCTCGGGTTGCTCCCGGCTGTCTGGCGCCTCTTCTTCAGGCTCTTCCGACTGCGCTTCTGGGGGTTCAGACTCGGGAATCTCCTCACCAGTGTCTTCGGGGGGCAGCTCGGGTAAGCGCGTTGCTCGATGGGCCAAGGCCATGATAACGGCCCGTTCCAAATCGGCCTCGATGGCCTCTGCACGGCCTTCAAGAGCGGCAAGAATTTTAATCAATCGAGAGGTCAGCACCATAGCTCGGGGCGAATCAATGCCCAGTGCCAATGTGGTTGCGGCGAGGGTTTCTATCAAGGAATCCTGTAGTACTACTGAAGTCCAGCACGCTTGCGCATCGAGGAGATTTGCTCTGTCGATATCGCTAGGCAGGGCATCGTGAACACTTAGACTTCCCAGATCAATACGCAGTCCTAGGCGCTCTGTCAGTGCGGCTTGCGGTTGTTCTTCCTCAAGACCCTCGTCTAGAGCAATAAGGCCAAAAGCGGCGGGAACGGTTTGACTCATACCCTCTCGGGCTAGGGTCAGAGTTCCAGCATCAAGGGCGCTGCAAACGTGAGCAATCGTCTGGCGCTGCACCCGTTCAGCCATGGCTAATGTGACAACACCCCCGTGGCTCTGGGTCAGCAGTCCACTTTCCCAATGTAATTTTCCCGAGGTCAGTGTCTGGGTTAACTCAATACCGCCTAGCAGACGAGACTCCTGTGCGTGCAATGGAATTCGCTTGGCAGTACCGCTGAGCTGCCAGTCTGCAGCTAGTTCGAGGAACAGGGTGCGCACAGGTCCGGGAGGACTGCGGACCCACAGGCCGCCAAGTGCATGTGGTGCGACGGAAAATGCGGCCAGTGCGGCCTCGGCAAGCGCCCAATGCTTAGACGCCAAAGATGGCATCATGACGCTTCCATAGACTCCAGCACACGTGCAATGCGGCTATCGCTACCCGATTCGTCAAGGGGGTCGCGACGTAGTCGGTGACGCAGTACCATTGGTGCAACACTGCGAATATCATTGCAGGTCAACTGGTCTTTTTTATTCAGCGCAGCGAGGGCGCGCCCGGCCCGCAGCAACGTGAGCTCGCCGCGCAGACCGTCAGTGCCTAGCTGCAGGCACAGCGATGCGGCAAATTCGAGCACCTCGTCAGGGGTGCTGACTCGAGCGACCTGTTCTCTTGCTTGCTCAATACGACGTCGTTGAGCAGATTCTTTTCGCCGCCATTGTTTAATAAAACCTTCCGGGTCTTGCTCGTAGCTATCGCGCTGGCGAATGATTTCGACTCTGGATTTCACATCTTGAGGTGTGGATACATCAACGGAAAGTCCAAATCGGTCAAGCAGCTGAGGTCGCAGCTCGCCTTCTTCTGGGTTGCCACTGCCCACGAGAACAAAGCGTGCTGAGTGGCGAATACTGAGGCCCTCACGTTCGACCACATTTTCACCTGAAGCCGCGACATCAAGGAGTGCGTCCACGATGTGATCTTCCAGTAGATTGACTTCGTCAATGTATAAAAAGCCCCGGTGGGCACGGGCCAACAATCCGGGTTCAAACGCTTTTTCGCCGGCATGCAAAGCGCGTTCAATATCCAAAGCGCCAATAACACGATCTTCGGTGGCTCCCAGCGGCAGGTCGACCACGGGTATGCTGACGCTTGTTGTTTTCAGTGACGGGTTATCCTCTCGCTGGCAGCTGTGACAGTGGCCTGCGGGGGGGCGTTCAGGGTCGCAGTTGTAAGCGCAGTTTTTTATGACTGAAATTTTTGGCAATAAGGCGGCCAGCGCTCTAATGGCGGTGGATTTTCCAGTGCCGCGGTCACCCATTACGAGCACGCCTCCCACACCTTGATCGACAGCGGCAATGAGTAATGCCAACTTCATGTCTTGCTGGGCCACAATAGCGGTGAAGGGGTATGGTGCTGGCATTGAAGTTTTCCGTTCTGAAACTTAGGTTACAAGTGTAAACTACAATTCACATAAAAAGTGTAACAATGGATGCACATTATTTTTGATGTGCTGGGAAAAATTATGACGCTTAAAAAGGCGATCGCCGCGGATATGGTCCGTTTTACAGTGGCGGACAGTGTGCAAATGAGTTGCTATCGTTCAGAGCCCAATACAACTGCTGTTGGGAGCCGCCCGCTGGTTTTGCTGCACAGTATTAATGCAGCTCCCAGCGCGATGGAAATGAAACCCTTATTTGAACGTTTTGCTGATTCCCGTGTGGTTTATGCGCCGGATTTGCCCGGTTTCGGCCAGTCGCAGCGCGGTGACTTACCCTATTCACCGAGTTTTTATGCGCAGGTAATCAATGATTTTTTAACCCAGATCGATGGCCCCGCGCCGGATGTAATAGCGCTGTCCCTAACCAGTGAATTCACGGCTCGAGCGTTGCGTGACCATGGTGCAGTGATTCACTCGTTGACCTTGATCTCACCGACGGGTTTAGGTGGTGCTGAGCCACCCTCTGCGGAGGCAGGGGCACGGATCAATCGTATTTTAAATATTGGATGGTTGAGCGGGGTGCTTTGGCGCACTTTGGTGTCGAGGCGCAGTATTCAGTATTTTTTGAAAAAGGCGTTTTACGGTCCTCCTCCTGAGGCCTTGGTTGATTATGCGGTTGCGACAACGCGCGAAGCTGAGGCTGCCCGCGCGCCCTTTGCGTTTTTGACGATGCAGCTTTTCACGACCAGTGCGTTAACGCGGCTTTACCAGTCTTTAGAAGTGCCTACGCTGTTGTTGTATGACCAAGACCCCAACATTAGTTTTGAGTGTGTCCCAGAATTGCTTGCAAGTAACTCCCACATTAGGGCTCAGACAATCGTCCCCACCCGTGGCTTGCCGCAGTGGGAGCGGCCCGAAGAAACCTTTAACGCACTAACTCGATTTTGGGATGAAGTGGGGTAGTAGTTTGGCCAGCCAATGCAATTTTTTGTCGTTTTCGAGCAGCGCTTGTGCCGCGAGCCTGCCTGATAGTGTGGCCATGGGAACACCAGGCCCGGGATGAACTGAGCCACCGGCAAGGTAAAGTCCGGGAATTTTAGTGCGTGAACTGGGCCGCGTAAAACTGGAAAAAAGACCGTGTGTGGCCTGTCCGTAGAGAGAGCCGCCACTGCCGGGGAACCGAGCTGAGAAGTCCTGCGGGTTAGCCATTCGACAGGTTGCAGAGCTGAGAGATAATTTCAATCCACAATCGGCTAATACCGCTTCAGTCCGCCGGGTAATCTCGGACATCTGCTCTCGAGTCCAAGTCGTTAAGTCACCTGTGGCCGGTGCGTTGACTAGCACAAGCAAGCGTTCATGGCCCTCGTGATGGCCGGCCATGAGCCGGTCTTGTGCACACAGATACACTGTGGGCCGCGCTGCGACTTCTTTATCTTCGAACAGCGCTTGAAATTCTTGCGGGTAATCCTCATCAAAAAAAACGTTGTGGTAACTCAGTGGAAATCCGGCAGTATCGGCGCGTAAACACCAGGTAACGGCCGATAAGCCTCTTTGCTCAACGGGTGTGCCACGAGTGGCAAGAATAACATCAGGGCCTAGACAGCCCGTTGCGAGAGCGCTGCGGTCACCGTTGAAGATGACCGCGTCGGCAGTGAGTGATTCACCTGTATCGAGGGTCACGCCAGCAACACGACCATCACGGGTATCGATTTTAGCAACGTTGGCATTCAACTTGAATTGGGCACCATGTTCTTCCGCCAGGTTTTGCATAGCGCGAGCAAGCGAGGTCATGCCGCCGGGTAGTACCCAGACACCCTGTTGCTCAGAGTGAGTGATAAGCAATAGAGTCGCCGGAGCCTTAAGGGGCGAGGAGCCCACATAGGTGGCGTAGCGTCCGAAGAGTTGGCGCAGGCGTGGGTCCTTTAGATAATCTCCCAGCGCACGCCACAAGGTTTGGTGGGGTCGCAATGCCAGCATTTCCCTCAGTTTGGTTAAGCCTATTCGCAATGTCAGAGTAATAGGGTTGGGTTGGGGTGCCGCCATGAAACTGGTTTTTAGCAATTCGAATATATGACCCGAATCCCGGCAAAGCTGCAGGTAACCTTCAGCATCGGCGCTGCCGGCCAATGCCGCGATATCTGCGGCGGTGACCTGGGGATCGGCGTGCAGGTCCATGGAGGCGCCGCTAGTCCACCAATGTCGAGCCAGTGTGGTGACAGGTTTGAAGGGGAGTCTATTGGCGAATTGGGCTCCCGCATGGGCAAACAGGTCGTCAAAGACCCAGCGCATGGTGAACACGGTAGGGCCAGCGTCAATCCAGTGCTCGCCAGACCGAACCTGGTGCATTTTCCCGCCTACAGTGGGTGCTCGCTCGAGTACGGTAACCGCGCAGCCCGACGCCGCGAGTTCTACCGCAGCCGCGAGTCCTCCCGCACCAGCACCAATAATAACCACGTGTTGTGTGCTCATTTGGGCACCACCTTTCGCAGCTGAAATTTACGGGTTACCGCGTACTGGTGATAAATGATTAAGGTCAAACCGGTCATTAATGGAATCGCCCAGAGCCCGGGTTTTAGCGCTAGCTCGGGCATTAGCCGTACGGCACCGAAAGCAAAAAACGCCGTATATACGGAGATACCGGCCCCCACCAAACTCTTAATGTGTTCTTTAATGTAGTCATGGGCCTTCGGCTCTGGTTTGAAAATAAACCAATAATTGGTCGCTACGGTGGCAAAGCCAACCGCAGACAATCCCATCATCATGGGCTGCTGCGCCCAGTAGCCCTGAAGCAGGCAGGTTGCAGATGCGACGGTTAGCGCAATCTGTAAAAGGGTGTTGGTGTGTGTGCCCGTGGCGCGATGGTTTTTTTTGTGAAGCAGGGCAAGCTTGCCATGCCAAGCAAGATTCACCGTGAGCGTGGCTAGGTACAGCATCATCCAACCAAAAATTGCCCGTATCATTGAAGGGTCGTTAAAGACTTCGTGTTCAGACAGATGTGGGTGAGTTGCTACAGGGTCCAGAAGCGTTGTCGTAGCAATGCCCATTGCCGTAACACCTGTGATCAATAACGTATTGATAAATATGCGACCAAAGCGACGATGGGTGGCACTTCCTTTGCGTCCGCTTACCGGAACCCAAAACGAAATAAGCCCTACGGTCCCTGTGGCGATGTGAATGGCAACCAAGGTCATAAAGATGTCATGGGTCGACACAGTCAAAGAGCCCTCGCATACTGGTGAATCTGTTGTCGTGGTGTCTCACTATGTCTCATAGCAATCACTTTGTCCCGCCCCATCCCAAGCCGCTGCCGGCATTGCCGGCCCTCGCTCGGGTTTTGTGGCATGGCGACGGCAACTTGCTCGAATTGCTGCCCGGTGCAGCCTATAGATTTGACTTTGGTGATTTGGGTTATTCCCGGCGCTCGACCGTGTTGTTTAACCAGCCGGAATTGGTGCGAGAAATTTTGCGCGATGACGGCAGCCGGTTCCCGAAAAGTGATTTGATGGTTAATGCTCTTGAGCCGCTGATTGGTCAATCGATTTTTGTCACTGACGGCGCGCGCTGGAAGCGTCAGCGAGGCATGATAGACCCCGCATTCTCTCAGCTGCGGGTCAGCCATGCATTTGATGCCATGCAGTCTGCTGTGCATGATCATTTGAATGTTTTGGACGGTCATGCAGAAAGTGGCAACAGCTTCTCCCTTGACATGGCCATGAGCCATTTGACAGCCGATGTTATCTGCCGAACGATATTCTCCACACCTTTGACTGCAGGGGTTTCTAGTGACGTTTTCGAAGACTTTACAGAGTTTGAGCAGTCGGTGGCCCAGGTCGATATTTTCCGCCTTATCTTTCAGAAAGCCTGGGCAAAGATGCCTCAACCACCCGGGGTATTGGCCGCTTGTCAACGTATCCGAGGGCACCTTGGTGATTTGCTGGATCCACATTTGGAAAGCCCCGAGGACTTCAATGATATTGCGAGTGATGTCATTGCCGCCAAAGACAGCGATACGGGGGAGGCGTTTACCCGTGAGGAGCTGATCGATCAGTTGGGCGTGTTTTTTTTGGCCGGCCATGAAACTTCTGCGAGTGCGTTGACCTGGGTATTTTATTTGTTGGCGGAGCAGCCGGCCTTGGTCTCGCGTTTGCGTGCTGAACTTGAGCAAGTGGTGGGATCGGGGCCTATTGATTTTGCTCATGTGAAACAGCTGCCCCTGGTTCGGGCTGTTTTTCGGGAAACCCTCCGGCTTTATCCGCCGATTACTTTTATTCCCCGTGTCGCGCTTAATCATTGTCAAATTGGCTCTAGAAAGCTGCGGCGTGGGGCGTTGGTGATGGTCTCCCCATGGACTGTTCATAGGCACCAGCGTTATTGGGAGGACCCTGACGCCTTTATACCTGATCGCTTTCTCACCGAGGGTGAAAGTTCCATCCAAGAGGGGGCGTACATTCCCTTTGGCGTTGGGCCGCACACGTGTATTGGGGCGGGGTTTGCCCAGGCAGAAGCGATTTTGATTATTGCAGAGTTTGTGCGTCGCTTTGATTTCACCCGGGCTGACAGACAGCCTGTACGGCCCGCTGCACGACTGACGACGCGACCGGCGCAGCAAATCAGACTTCATTGCCAGCACCTGAAACCGCCTCGTTAGAGCTTGCTGACCATAACGGCGCAATGTCGCGCTGGCAGGCTTCGCCCAAGGATATGCCCTCGAGGAGAGCTGGCTTTAAAATGGGCCAGGATAACGGGGTCATTAACAAAAAAGGCAGAGGATCTCGCCACGACCAAACAACGTCGGCAATGCTCCAGCTCAATTTAAGTCGCCTCCAGAACTCTTTAAAGTCTCCAGAAAACAGGGCTGCATACGCCTCAGTGAGCGTACTGTAGCGCCACTGCCATGCGGTGTTGCTGTGGGCAATAAGTGGCACCTGCTCAGCAGTGGCAAGAGCAGCACCCAGGCTTTCGGCAGTAAAAAAATGAATGCCGCTGGTTAGGCGTGGGTTGCACTCTATGGCTTGGGGAACACCCGAGGCATCAACAATAAAATCAAAGGCTACAAAGCCCGTATAGTTGAGACCGTTAGTGAACTGTTCTATCCATCGATTAACCTTGGCGGCGATGTCGTCGTCGAGCCGTTGAAAACAGATGGCCACGGTACCGGCAAAGACCGACCCGCTGTACACGGTTGTGGCTTGAAGTTCCCCGGATTTGACCATGGAAAGGCTGCTAACAACCTCGCCAACGATGGCCTGCTGAACTAAGACATTTCCGCTTAGGTTTATCACCGCATCTCCCGCACGATGAAACTCAACGTCCATGCCTGAGCAGCCGTTGATAGGTTTGGTCACATAATCAGACGCCTCAGCAAGGGCGGCTGCTAAAGGGGAGTTAGCGGGTGCGGAGGGAGGAGCCGTCAGCGATTTTTGGGTGGCTGCATCGATAAAAGCCGCTTTATTTGCCAAGCTTCGATAAAGATTTACATCAGGCCCAAATAGGGTTGCGTGCGGGGGCAAACGGTTGCGAATAGCGAGAACATAGTGGGCTTCTTCCGATACCGGCACCACCAAATCTACTTGTTCTTCAATGATCAGTGCGAGTAGAGCCTCTTCATAGGCTTCAGGATTTTTATTGGGGGCGGGTAGGCGAAAGCTTTTAGCGACATCTCTCGATACGCGACTGACATGCCAGGTAAAAGGTTCGGCGACAATAACGCGATAACCTTGGGTGCGCAGGGCTCGTGCAACTGCGAGAGCCTTTGGCAGTCTTCCCAGCGTCAGGAGTGCCGTCGGCATAACACCTCCCGTGGCCGCACTTTGACGTCAGCGCCCTCGACGCTAATAGACACGTCGTATGGCTGGTCGTTAGTGCAGGCTTTCTTGTTGAATTCAAAACACACTATGTTCTGCCCGTAAGAACCATTCAAACGTGAAAAGATGACATATTTAACTGTCGAACTAAAGTGACGCGAAGCGAGAGAGGTCCTCAAGGGATTTTTGAGTGTAAGCAGCTGTGTTTTTGGCTGGGTTAAGTACCCGTTAGCCCGGGCTGTGGTTGTCAGCTTCGTCGGTTTCTTTGCCAACTGACTTACTTAGATCATCGAGGATCAGATAGAGCGCCGGTATAAGCAGCAGGGTTACAGAGGTTGCGAAGATAACACCAAACCCCAGGGATACCGCGAGAGGGACAAAGGGTGCCGTCGCGAGATCGGCGTTGAGCATGAGCGGCAGTAGCCCCACAAAAGTCGTAACTGAGGTTAGAAAAATGGGCCTGAAGCGGGCAACACCTGCGTGGGTGACAGCGTCGATAACACTAAGTTCGAGGTTTAAGCGGCGTTTGTTAATAAAATCTACCAGTACCAGGCTTGCGTTTATCACCACGCCAGAGAGCGCCACAATGCCGAGTATGGAAAAGAACACTAAATCGTAGCCAAGTATAAAGTGTCCTAGTATTGCGCCGATTAAGCCAAATGGGATGCTGGCCATCACGACTAGGGGTTGTAAATAGGACTTTAGCGGCACCGCCAGCAGGGTATAAATAATAATCAGTGCCAACAGGCTGGTGCGGACCAAGCCCGTAAGTGCGCTAGCTCGTTCTTCCGCTTCACCTGCGAGTGATAACGTAATCCCAGGATATGTGGTCTCAAGGCGCGGAATGTGCTGGTCTTCAATCAAGCGCAGTACCGCCTCCGGCGCAATCCGAGTCCGATCAGCATAAGCCGTGACATTGATCGTGCGCTGACCATCGACGCGACGAATGGTGGCATTGCCGGCACTGAGCCGAGTGCTGGCCACACTCTCTATCGGCGCTTCCATACCGTTGGGAAGCCGAACATAAAGCTGGTTGTAGTCATCTAGCGACCGACGGTCTGATTCAGGGTATCGGACCATAATGCGCATATCGTCCCGGCCACGTTGCACCCGCTGGGCCTCGGCTCCATAAAAAGCATGTCGCACCTGAGAGCCCAAGTCGGCTTGGGTTAACCCTAAGGATTCGGCCTCCGGTCGCACTTGCAGTACCAACTCTTGTTTGCCCGCTCGGTAGCTATCACTGATGTCGTAAATGGCATCGAAGGTCGCCAGCGTTTTTGTTAACTCTGATGCCGCCGCACTCATTAAGGCAAGGTCCTTGCCGCGAATTTGAATATTGATATCTTCCCCAAGTGAAACTGCAGAGGCCGTAAAGCTTTTCTCAATAACGTCTGGAATGTCAGGGGTAAGCTCCCGCCAACGTTTTGCGGCCTGCTTGGGCGTCAAACCACCGCGTTCATTATGGGGGCTTAGCGTAATGGACATTTCTGCAATATGGCTACCGGATTCATTATTGTCTGAAATCGTGCTTTTACTAATAGGGAGACCAATGGTTTTAAATTGATTGACAACCGCGGAGCTCCCCTCCGGTAAATCCTTGTTGAGCTCTGCAATAAGTTGATCAGCCGATGCTTGGACAACGTCCAAGGCCTGCGTTGTTCGCTCAACCGGGTAGCCCTCTGGCAGCTCCAAACTGGCGTAAATTTCATTACCCGATACGGTTGGAAAAAATTGAAATATGATGCGGCCGCTGGCTAATAATCCCACGATAATAATAAGAGCTGCTACGGCGACACTGAGCGTGGCGTAGCGGTAGTTCAAAACAAAGCGCAGTGCTGGTTGATAACGTTGCAGTGCGAAACGCTCAAGGCCGTTGGAAACCTTATCTTGAAAATTTTCCCAGCGCGTCCCAATAGCAGATTTACCACGTTCTTTGCTGCGGTGTGCCAAATGTGCGGGCAGCACTAACTGAGATTCCACGAGGCTAAAGACTAGACACAAGAGTACCGTGTAGCCGATAGCGCCAAAAAAACTGCCCAGCATGCTGTCGACGGTAACGATGGGTATAAAAGCAGCCATTGTTGTCAGTACGCCAAAAAACACGGGGATTGCCACCTCTGTAGTGCCATTGATGGCCGCTTCTTGGCTGTCAGGGGTAAAGCTCTCGTGGGTGTGGATACGTTCCCCAACCACAATGGCGTCATCGACCAGAATTCCCAGAGAAAGTAAAAAGCCCATGAGGGACAGTGTACTGATGCCTATGTCGGCTGATGGGAAAAATGCAATGGCGCCAAGAATGGAGACTGGGATACCGGCAGTCACCCAAAGCGCTAAGCGCAGGCGAAGGAACAGTGCCAGGGTCAGGATGACCAGCAGCAGGCCGCCGGTCGCGTTATTGATTAGTGTCGACAATCTGGCGATTAACTCATCGGCCTCGTTGCTCCAAATACGAAGTTCGAGCCCAGGGGGAAGGCTGCGCTGCCTTACCTCGAGGAACGCTGAGAGATCGCGAGCCATTTGCAGCGTATTGTCTTTACCTAAGCGCCATACTTTGAGTAATTGCGTCGGCCTGCCATCAAGCATGGCTGAAATATCTCGCTCCTCAAACCCGTCGTGTATGACCGCAATATCGCGAAGGAGCACCCGAGTACCGTCAGAGTTGGTGATAATTGGTATGTCTTCTAATTCAACACCTGAATAACGTTGTGCGGTAGCGCGCAGGCGAATCTCACCAGAATCAGTTTTGATAGACCCCCCGGGAATGTCGATGCTGCTCTGGCGTATAGCCTCGGCAACTTGACCCAGGGTTAATCGGTGGCGCCTTAGTGTGAATTCAGGGATCTCGACGGATATTTCGTCGGGTCGAACGTACATGGTATCCACCAGACTGACGGATGGAATTTCCAGTATTTCCTCCCGCAAGGATTCGGTGAGATTTTTTAGTGATCGCTCGTCACTGTCTCCAGAGATTGCGATATACATGACAACAGAACGTAAACTGACGGATGCGACGACAGGTCTTTCTGTGTTGGCAGGGAAGGTTGATATGGCATTTACCTGAGCTTTAACGTCGTCGAGTGCTCTATTTTGATAGGAGGCATTGGTAAGCTCTAAGGCGACAACACAACGGTTTTCTGCGGCCTGAGTCTTTACCTTTTCAATACCTTCAATGCCCTTAACAGCCTCTTCGATACGAATGCAGACACCCGTTTCAACCTCTGAGGGTGCCGCACCCAAATAGGGAACACTGACCGTAATGGTGGGTACTTCGATATTCGGAAACTCTTCTTTTCGAACTTCGATGAGCCCCAAAAGCCCGCCGACTACCAACGAAAACATGAGCAGGTTGGCTGCTATCGGGTTCCTGACGAACCAGCTAATGAGTGCTTTCACCGTTAATGACTCAGTCGACTAAGGTCACGGGCATGCCATCGACGACATACGGCAAAGGAGAAAGGCAGATTTTTTCTCCAGCGGTGAGACCGGAGGTCACTACGGCATGTTCATTTTCGTAGCGAAGCACCTCGACTTTCCTAAAGTGTAAAGTGTTGTCTATATCTATCACGAGTACGCGATCGCCTTCGCGAATGGCCGAGCGTGGTATGAGGGCAGTATTTTCTATGGTGACGCCGGTAATTTCCGCTTTGAGAAACAAACCCACGGGCAGGTCAATACCGTGTTGGCTTTTTGGATTGTCGACCTGAGCGACAACATAGACAACGCGGCTCTGGCGATCTATTGCGCCCTCTGAGCGAACGAGCTTGGCATTCCAACGGTGTTTCTTGCCGGCGTAGCTGGCGATCAAAGTCACCTCTGGTGCTGAACCATTGGGGTATATGCCAGTTTCGAGAATTATAGGGTCCAGAAATCCCAGCTGGCGGTCAGCAAGGGGCAGGCGAACCTCAAGCTGCTCCGTTGCGTAGAGCTCGGCAATAACACCGCCACGCTGAACAAACTGACCGATATCGACCTGTTCTGACGCGACACGACCATCATAAGGAGCCCTGATGACAGTACGCCTGAGATCAAGTGCAGCCTTACTAAGCTGCACCTGCGCATCCGTCAAGGTCGCCTGAGCGACGCCTGCAGATCGCTGGGCGGCTCGCAGCTGGGACTCGCTGACCATATCCTGTTCCGATAGGGCGATTAAACGCGCATTTTCGGCGACGAAATAATCGGCTTCGGCCTCAGCACGTTGCAGCTTTGCCATTGCTTGTGAATGGGCGTGCTCATAATCCTGAGGGTCAATAGTGATAAGTGAGTCGCCCGCGTAGAAGCGACCACCGGCTCGCAATGCATCATTCACCCGGGTCACCTCTCCCGAGACCTGGGCGACAAGGTTAGTCCGTATGCTTGGTTGAACGGTCCCTTCCGAATGCACGCTCAGTACAATCGGTTTCAGAGTTATGTCGAGGCTACGCACGGCGATCGCTTTATTCTCGCCTACGGTCGTATCAACTTGGGTCTCAGAGCTTAGCAATATCGCTGTAATAGCCGCGGCCACCGCTATAAAAGCAAAGGGGTAGGCAATGCGTTGGCGCAGCCATGCCCGGGAGGGGCCCCTGATATCTTTGTTGCTCATGTTCTTCCTAATGTCTCGGTGTGCACAGGTCCTTTGAGGTCGGCAGTCTAGCACTCCTGTGTATACCCCGGTGATCAAGGGCAAAGTTTTGACTGTAGCTAGATCGTTAAATCGGTATCCCGTGATCTATGGCATGCTCGCGCTCTGCTGGAGTGGCTACGCCGGGAACGTGATACAGCCCGTTTAAGGGGATTTGGCTTGCAAGCTCGCTGTTAGATTCGCCATAAAAGGTGCCGTACCACTTCCGATTATTCAGGAACGGACCCTCTGTCTTCATGGCCATAGGCCGGAGCGCTGGTGCTTTGTGTTGCCATATTTCGAAATCTTTGGAAAACGCATCGAGTGCTCCGGCTTGAACTTGCTTGGCCATCTCCTCATCTTCTGGACCAATGATTTCTCCCTGGGCCTTCACCAAGCAGCCGTGCCAGGCTTTGATGCGGCCATCGGACACCGGGGTGTTGGCGATCATCTCAAATTGGGTGGTGTCGCCCCACACCTGTTTGCTGAGAAGAACACCGGGACCCGTATACCATGTCGTGGTGTAAAGCATCACGCCGCCGTATAGGGTCATGGGTCCACCTTGGCGTTGAATAAGCACATGGTTTTTGATTTCATTCTCAAAATACTCACAGGGTGCGCCATGGGTAGGGCCCAGATGCCGATTGTCCGCCATGTTATCGAGGACTTCCTGTGGGTGAATATCGAGCTCGGGCAAATGGTCCAGGTGCCAATGTACCCATCCAGCTTCGTCCCATTGCTGCAGATACGGGGGTGGATAAAGTGGCTCGTTACCCTGTTCATCAAACCACATCATGATGCAGCCCATATTGTCGACCACGGGATATGACCTGATGGAGGCAGATTTTGGGCACGGCCCATCGTGATACGGAATATCATCCACGTCACCCGCGGCGTTGTAACGCCAGCCGTGATACGGGCAGCGAATAGCATCACCTTCAATGCGCTTACCACCGACGTCAGCTACGATTAACATGGCGCTGGTGTTTTTTCCCAGATGCGTGCCCATGTGTTTGCAATAGGCGTCCAGCATGACAGGCTTGCCGCTCTCGCCTCTATAGATTACGAAGTCTCGGTCAAAAAAGGTGACGCCTATTGGACTGGCATCTATCTCTCGGCTCTCTGCTACGACAAACCAGCCACGGGGGAAGGTGTTGGGTCCTAAACCGTATTCAGTTGCTTTCGCCACTTCAAATCTCCTCTCAATACGGGTCAAGCCTGTGCCTTGGAATGATGTATGGGCTTTGATATTTCCCGTTTTGGTAAGTTAAAGGTAAAGGGCTTGCTTGGTCAAAACCTGCCGTTAAGGGGTCGTAGACAAAAAGGACGATGACATCCTGCGATATGAGGGTAAGCATGGCCAAGCCATGAACGCACTGTGGCTGTGAAACCGTCCTTGGAGCGCACAGGTGTTATGAAAGATAGAGATGCATCGGTTTCTTTTCGCAGAGACATTAAATTCTGGCTGGAGAAAAACTGCCCCATCTCTCAGCGCCAGCCCATCGTACAAAAAGAGCAGATATGGGGGGGGCGTCAAAGGCATTTTCACAGTGACGATGCTCGTCTTTGGTTTGAGGCCGCTAGAGATCGTGGTTTCACGGCCCCGGAGTGGCCATCGCGTTATGGGGGCGCGGGTCTGAGTGTTGACCAAGCCAAGATTCTGAGAGAGGAGATGCAGACTTTGGGCTGTCGCCCACCACTGTATGATCAGGGACTTTGGCTGTTGGGTCCCGCACTGTTGGCGTTTGGATCGGAAGCGCAGAAGCTGCAGCATTTGCCGGCTATTTGTCGGGGTGAAATCCGGTGGGCTCAGGGTTATTCCGAGCCGTGTGCGGGTTCGGACTTGGCTAATCTGCAAACTAAAGCGGAGGACAATGGCGATTTTTTTAAGGTTAATGGTTCAAAGATTTGGACGACTAAAGCCGACAAGGCGGATTGGATTTTTTGTTTGGTTCGGACTGACGACTCAGGGCCAAAGCAACAGGGTATAAGTTTTCTATTGATTGACCTTGCCAGCGCCGGGGTGTCAGTTACGCCTATACCACTGCTTGGTGGGGAATCAGATTTTTGTCAGACGTTTTTTAGTGATGTGCTTGTACCCAAAGACAACCTTGTTGGTGAGCTGCATGGGGGTTGGGCGGTGGCTAAGGAGGTGCTTCGGCATGAGCGCCAATTGATGGCTTCATTCGAAAGTATGGCTGAAAAACCGAAAGAGAATATCGTGGATCTGTTTAAGCAACATATCGGTAATCAGGACATCCATGGAATCTCTAACACTGACGTGCGTGACCGTTTAGCGACCCACCTCATGCGAGATGCCGCAGTAAAGCACCTTGGAGAGCGCATAGCGCGACAGCGCGAGGCCCGGTGTGCAGACCCCGGCTTGCCGCTTCTGATGAAGTATTTGAGCACCCGAGAAGTGCAACAGAAAAACGAAATAGTACTCGATATTTTAGGTGCTCGGGGTCTATCCCTTAGCAGCCCTGATGATCCGGAACTGTATGATTCTATGGTCAGGCAATGGGCGTTTGACAAAGCGTTAACGATTGCCGGTGGCACCTCAGAAATACAGCTTAATATTATCGCTAAGCGGGCACTTGAGCTGCCTTTTTCGGGCAGCTCATAATGATACTGACTTCCGAGCAGAAACTTTTTACGGATAGCCTTGCGAGCTTTCTATCGAGTCATTTGCCTGTTGCTGCTTTACGGGTTTTGCGTGATGCGCCGCTGTCAACAGCCTATGATCGCGACCTTTGGCGCCAAATGGTGGCTTTGGGTGTCAGCAGTATCACGGTGCCAACAGCCCTAGGGGGCGCAGAGTTTGGCTGGCTTGCCATGGGCGCGGTAGCACAAGAGATGGGACGAAGATTATCTCCAACCCCGCTGCTTTCTAGCGCGGTGCTTGCTCAGGGTGCTCTTATACAATGCGCCAATATTGATCAAATCAACCGTTACTTACCCGATTTGCTAAACGGCAGCGAGGTGTGGACCGTAGCCTTCGAAGAGTGCGTGCATTTTTCGCCCGAGAAGGTGTCGACTAAAATGAGCGCTCGGGGTCTTGGCGGCGGCAAGTGCATGGTTCTCGATGGTGCGGCTGCAGACCGCGTGGTTATCAGTGCACTGACTGCACAGGGGCAGTGGGGTTTGTGTGTGGTTGAGGCTGACGCGCCTGGGATTACGCAGACTCCGGCACGACTTATGGACGGACGTCAATATGTCGACTTTGAGTTTACTGATGTCCCTCAGTCGGCCTGCGATTGGTTTTTAGGTGAGACTGTTGCAACTGGCTGGACTCAGACTTTGAATCAGGGAATGGTGGTGCTGGCCGCTGAAATGTTAGGCAGTGCCAGAGAGTTATTTGAACGCACCGTCACGTATTTGAAGGAACGTGAACAGTTCGACGTTAAAATTGGAAGCTTCCAAGCTCTGCAGCATCGAGCGGCCCATATGTACAGTGAACTGGAACTCAGTCAAGCCGCTGTCGATGCCGCACTGGCAAGTTTTGATTCTGGGCGGGGAGATCATTCAGCTTTGGCCAGCGCAGCGAAAGCCTTAACTAATGCTTGTTTTCAACTGATCAGTGATGAAGCCGTGCAAATGCACGGAGGCATGGGGGTAACCGATGAGCTGGATATTGGTTTATTTTTAAAGCGCTCTAGGGTCTGCAATCAGTTGCTGGGCAATGCTTACTGGCATCGTCGACGTTACGCCGAGCGCTTTGAGTTTTAGGCATCCGTTGTTGCTGCCATGTCCACATGAAAATATGGTCAGCGGGACTCCGTTCCAGATCGCACCTTAAGGCCCTTGTCAGTGCGGTTCTACAAGGAACTGATCATACCAACGTCGAAATTTAGCAAAAGGCCCATCCCCGTCACACAGTAGTGGGCGCTCAAAATACTTTTTGCGTTGCCAGATGATTTGATCCTCTTCCATCTGCTGACAAATATTGGCAATGATCGCCTGTCCCACGCTCTTTCCCAGCGTATCAGCGGTGGCTTTGGGTTGAATAAAAGCATACATAGCATGGCTGATTTCGCGTTCTACCGGCGTAATATTGGCGAGCAGTATCGTGTCGTAAATGCCGCTGAAGCGCACTACCGATAAGCCTGTGCCATAACTCCGGGTTTCGATGGCACCGTCGACGACGCCACGAGGCGTGGGTTGTCGTGTGACAAATTTTGCGTGGCGCTTGTAGCCATCAAACGACTGAATCTCAGTTGTAGGCAACTCTGAAGTACCGTGTACAAAGTGAAAGTGCGCGCCGTCGACGCCGTTCTCACCGATTTCTTGCATGTGAGCGTGAATCTCCCACTCATGCCGGTCAAAGTTGGTCCATTGTGTATTGCCACTTAGGGCTTCGTCGATACTCTCGGGTTCCCAAGTGGGCGCTTCTTTGTTGGGGTGATACCACACAAGTATCTGTTGATTAATTTCTCTAACTTCCCATGCCCCTAGAATAGATTCGCCTTTGGCCACCCGGGGAGGGGTGTTCGTGGCGTAGGGAATGTGAGTGCACTGCCCCTCGCCATTCCATTGCCAGCCGTGAAAGGGGCATTCGAGGCTTTCGCCTACGACCCGGGGCCCTTTGCCGGCGTTGTCGCGAATGCCATAGCCCAAGTGAGCGCCCATATGTGGACAATAAGCGTCAACAACTCGAGCAGCTCCACTTTCTGTTCTGAAGGCGACTAGCTCTTGTCCGAAGTAGTGCAGGGGAATAGCGTCACCAACCTCAAGGTCGCTAGCGAATAAAACTTGAAACCATCCCATGGGAATGGGAAGAGGGCACCGTGGGGAGTCACTCGCAATCATTATTCAAAGCTCTCAGTTGTTCGTTGCATTAAGCGCAGTTTACTTGAGGTCAGCTTTGAAAAATTACCCCAGATGGTCTACTCAAGATATCGATGATTTGAGCGGGATTTAGGTCGAGGATCAGTACGCTTGAAAGATATTGTCATTCGAGGTGGCGAAAACATCTTTCCGGGGGAAACCGATCGGCCCTGTTACTCATTGAGGAGCGTTGTGTAGTGCGCTGTTTTTGGAGTACGAGATGAGCGGCTAGGCGAGGAGTTAGCCATGTTTATTTATTCTGGCCCCAGGGGGGTAATTAACCTTGGACGAGGTTAGGGCTGACCTTCAGCAGCTCATTGCCGGTTATAAGGTGTCCCGCTATGTCAGCATTCAAGGTTAACCCTTGTCGAGAGGGGCGACAGAAAATTTCGATAAGCGCCTTAATCGACAGCGCTTTATTGCCGAGCAGCTCTAATTTATTGCACATTCACTAACTATGGGTTGGGGAGAAATACCCCCAAAGGCTCATTGAATTACAGCCCATAGCCCCCGTCGACAGGAATTAACTGCCCAGTGGTATAACCTGAGGCCGAGGAGCTTAGAAAAACTGCCATTCGCGCCACTTCTTCTGGAGTTCCAAAACGTTTCATGGGAAGGTTGTTTTTGACCTGCGCCACCCAGTCGTCGTCAAACACCCCCTGCTGTCTGAGACGCAGAAATATTCCTGTTTCAATGACCCCGATAGCAATGCTGTTAGCCCGAATATTGTACTGACCCTCCTCTTTTGCGACTCCTTTGATCAGTTCTTCAATGGCTGCCTTTGGTGCTACAGAGAGAATGTCTAGCGGAGGGTAGCGCAGCAGACCCGCCGAACTGATGTGAACGTAGCTGCCGCCACCCCCAGCCCGTAAGTGGGGTAGTGTGGTATAGATAGCATTGAAGACGCCCTCCGCATCGGCTCGGAGAACACGCTGCCACAACTCGGGTGTTAAATCGGCAATACTCACTTGAGGGATGTCATACCCTGTTGCAATAAACACTGACTGTAATCGTCCGAGCTCGGTCACCTGCTTGACGCAGTGATCAATGCTGGCCAAGTCTTGGAGAGAGACCTGGGCGGTGGTGACGATGCCACCGCTGCTGCGAAGGTCGTTGGCGACTTGTTCGGCCCGTTCGCGATTGCTTTGATAGGTAATACAAACTGGCACATGCTGTGCCGCCAATTCGGCCGCAATTGCACTACCTACACCTCCGCTACCGCCTAAGACGAGGGCACTACCCTCTGAGTCATGCGCATTAGAATTTGGCATATATAAATCCTTTTTATCGCTAAGAAACAATAACCTACAAGGCGTTAATAAATACTTTCTAGATTGGTTTTCAGTTTCTAATTGACGATCTGGTGGTGCAAAAAAAACCGCCCTAGGGCGGTTTTTCGGCGGTCTGTGTTTTTACATAGAGACCGAGATGTCAACGCCATAGGTTGCTGGATTGCCCCATTGGTGCACGGGTAATCCTAGGTCCGCTCCCAGGTTATAACCGAAGGTGCGGTAGTCTTCATCGGTAATGTTTTGGCCCCATGCTGAAACCTTGACCTCGGTACCACCACTTGCCTCATAGGCCCAGGTAAGTCGGGTGTTAACCAAAGTTCTTGACTGGTTAACAGGCTGCTGATAGTTGACAGGTATTTGAGGCTGACCCGCCGCTGTGTAAAGTGAGGTGGATGCCCCGATGCTTTGCGTCGCATCCTGATAGTTCCCCGACAGATTAAAGCTTACGACATGTTTACCCCTGCGCAGCACGTCCCAGTCTAGGGCTAGGTAGGCGGAGTTCTCAGGTGCTAGACCCTCAGTTGGCGTGATAGTGAGACCAAGGTAGGGAGGAAACGCGTCGTAGCTGCCGTCGATGTAACTATAGTTACCCGTTAGCTGTAGTCGATCGGTGATCAACCACGCGGCCTCTATTTCTAAGCCTTCTCGACTCAATTTCGCGGCGTTATCAATCTCGGTGGACAGGCCATTGGCATCACTTTTTACCGTGCTGATCTGTACATCATCATAGTCATAGCTATACAGCGAGGCGTTAAAACGGAATCGACCATCCGCAAGGACTGACTTAAAGCCTACCTCAACGCTCTCAATGGTCTCTTCATCGAAGGCGTCGCCCATCATGGTGACGGTGTTGTAGCTTCCGCCGTTGAAGCCGCCGGATCGATAGCCGGTCGTATAGCTAGCGTACACATTGAAGTTATCGGAGAAGGTGTACTGTGCTACGAGTCGACCGCTTGTGTTGTCAAACTTTTGAGACTCTGATTGACCGTATACACCCGCAGTCTCGGGAATAGTGTCAATCTCATCAAGGGACCAGACATAGCCCGTGGTAAGATCACGGGGAATATCGATCACTACGCCTTGGGTCGCAAGTACTGCGGCCTCGTTAATTGCAGCCCCTACATAGCCACCGACACCACCCAATGCGGCATCGCGCCACAACCAGGTCATATCTTTCGTTTCCTCGGTGTAGCGCAGTCCGGCTGTTAGTGCCAACTTGCCGTCACCCGGCCGCCAGGTCGTCTCGCCGAAGACCGACCAAGCATCGCCTCCATTATCGAAGGAGCGCGCTTGGGAGCCGTTGGCTAGCGGGAACGTTGCATTTTGCACGTTGCGGAAACTGCCTTCGTCTTCCCAGTAAAAGAAACCTCCGGCCCAGTCAAAATTGCCCGTAGTTCCCACGATTTGCAGTTCGTGACTATCTTGCTCGTATTCATTTAAAGCGTAGGTAGAAAATACTGGCGCGCTACCGAATTCATTGATCGTGTCGACCATCAGGAGACCAAGATTAATGTTTTCCATAATGTAGTCAGTGATGGGTACGACAAAGCCAGGCGCTAATTGAATCTCTGAAGGCACGACCCCAGTAAGGAAAGCACCACCTACCGTTTGCAGAATGAGATCATGCATAACACCTGAACTCACCGAGTTGTCCATACCATCAAGGTCTTGTGACGTGAACGCGGTTACGTCGCGGTGTCCAAACATGTATTTAATGTCGATGTTGTCAGTGAGTTCAAACTGCACTTTAAAGGTGTGAGCCTCGGTTTCCTGGCTATTGTAGCTGTCAAAATCACTCGATCCAGTTTCTGGGTTGCTACTTACCCCGTCTAAAACCCCTTGTCCCCAGGTGGCGTAATCAGCACTCCATTGGAGGTATTGCCCCACTTGTGGTGCGGGTAAATTAGGCAGAACGAAGGCTTGTACGAAGGACGCAATACCGCCTACGGTTTGCAGACGTGAGTCGCTTTCAATAGGCACGGACGTAAGGTCCCCGCCTGCACCGGCATACCCTGCAACTGCTGCGTATGTCGGATTTAGCCCGCTGACAACACTGTGGTTATCGCGTTCGTCTGAGACGTCATCGTTGGTATAAATATAGTCTATCGTCAGCCTATCAGTAACATCCCACTGAAGTGCCATACGATAACCGCTTCGGTCGGTGCTGTTGAAACCATCCTGAAAGGGGTTGGTGTTGTCCCAAAAAGCATCCCGATCACGCTGGTAATAAGAGGCCGCCACTCTAAGATTGTCAGTAAGAGGAACATCTATACGGCCCGATAAATCACGCTGATTGTAGTTTCCTGCCGTTGCCCGGAGATCTACGCCTAATTCATCACTTGGGGCTTTGGAGACGAAATTGATTGCGCCGGCAATCGTATTGCGGCCGTATAGTGTGCCCTGCGGCCCTTTCAGAATTTCTATCCGCTCTAAATCCGTGATGTCCATGCCAGAGCCGACGACTTTACCGATGTAAATACCATCAATATATCGAGCTGTGCCAGGGTCAACCGACAGGTTGGGTGAGCCGTCGCCAATGCCGCGGATATTTAAGCCAACATCATTGGTCGTGCCGGGAGGTGCATAACCCTGCACGCCAGCAACTTGATCTACGAGGTCCATAGCACTTTTTATGCCCCTCGACTGAATCTCCTCAGAACTCAGGACCTGTATGGAAATCGGCGTCTCTTGCAGATTTGCCTCACGACGTTCTGCAGTAACGATGACCTCCTCAAGCTGGGCCAACGCACTTTCAGCAGAGAGAGCGCACACAACCGCGGTGGCAAGTAGGGACTTCGGGATGGATGGCTTCATGAAATCGACCTCTTTTTTTAGAATATTTGCAGGGACCCAGTATCTGTTTTGTTATCTGTCGCGATTGTGTCGTGGATTGGTGAATAATTGAATACAGCAAATGGACTATCACAAATCGTCCGGGTATATCCCTGATTGCTGAGTATAGATAGGTCCGGCTCGACACCCGTGACCGTGCAAGCCTTAGAAATAGGGGACCTGCACGGTAGATGAGTTATCCACCCTGATTTCCGCACCGTTGATATGTCGGGCACCCTGCGAGGCCAAAAAGCAGATGACGTCAGCAACAGCTGCCGGCTCACAGGCAAACTCCATAGCTCTCGCGCCTTTATCAGGATCCATCTCGGGAAAATTACCCTGCATGCGAGTAATCATATCGGTGAAGATACCGTCGGGGTGCACTGAATTACAGCGAATGGGGAAACCATTGGTCTGACAATAAACTGCGGTGCTCACGGTGAGGTTCCGCACGGCAGCCTTGGTCGCGCCATAGGCTGCAAAGTGAGGATAGCCGCCCACTGCAGACGTTGATGACATATTGATGATAGAGGCGGCCGCACTCTTTTTCATGAGCGGCAGTAATGTCTTCATGCCGAGAAATATGGAGGTGCAATTGACCTGCATAATGGTATTGAAGTCATCTAGCGACTGATCCTCGATATGGTAAGCCATGAGAATCGCAGCGTTATTTACGAGTATGTCTAGGCGACCATATTCCTGCTCAAGCCAAGCGGCTAAGGACTGCCAATCAGCTTCACTGGTGACATCATGCTGCCGGTATACCACGCCCTCTGGCGGTGTTTCTTCAATCACTCTGATGTCGGTGCCGATGACAATGCAGCCTTCAGCCGCGAGTTTTTCTACGGCGGATTGGCCCACACCACCTGCGGCTCCCGTCACCAATGCAACCCGTTGTTTCGTTTCCATATTGTTGTCGCTCCATTTGTTAATCGTCAGCATGGCAGGGCGAAATTAGTCTGTCTATCTCCTAATGGCCGATGGTCTGTTCTTGCTAATTTGTGCGATGGTTGCTAACCGTTTTGGGTTTATTCACTGTGTGTTTGCTGGGAGGTCTTGGTGATGTTGTTGGCTGATAAAGTAATTGTGATAAGTGGCGTAGGGCCGGGCCTGGGTAGAACCCTGGCGCTGCAAGCGGCAGCTGTCGGTGCGAGGGTTGTGTTGGGCGCTCGCAACCAGGACTTTTTGGCGTCGGTTGTGGCTGAGGTTGAAGCTGCGGGAGGGGCTGCTGTAGCTCGGGGCACAGATGTGACTTGCAAGGAGCAATGCCAGGCGCTTGTAGCCCTAGGGGCTGATACTTATGGCAGGATCGACGGACTCGTAAACAGTGCTTATGTTCACGGTGATTGGGCGAGTATGGATGCGGCTGATTCTGAGAAATTTGGCGAGGTATTCGATGTGATTTGTCAGGGAGCCATTCGCATGGCTCAAGCCTGCCTGAGTCCTATGCAAAACGGTGGAGGAGGCTCCATCGTGAATGTTTCGACACTGTCTACCGTTAAACCCTTTTCAGGTGAGGCAATGTACGCAGCGGCCAAGGGCGCATTAAATGCAGCGACTCGCCACATGGCTCATGATTTTGGTCCCATGGGTATTCGAGTCAATGCGTTGCGCATGGGCTGGATTGGTGGCGCTCCGGTTTATGCCTATATCGATCAGCAAGTGGCGGCAGGTGCCGATCGTGATGTGGTGATGGCTAGCATTACGGATCGGATTCCCTTGCGTGAAATTCCACCTGAGGTAGATTGCGCCAGGGCGATATTGATGTTCCTTTCAGATTATTCGAGGGTTGTGACGGGGGCGTCAGTGGATGTTAACGGCGGGGAATACATGGCGCCTTAGGGAGGCAGGTAATGTCAGAAGATCCAAGATTGGCATTTGATCCGGAAGCGGTTGTTTGCTCTGAAAAAGTGGCGATTGCTGCACCGGCAGAAAAGGTCTGGGAAGTCCTTGTGGACTTTGAACGCTACAGTCAATGGAACCCGTTTTGTGTCGAGGCCAGCGGGGTTTTAGCGGTGGGGGAGCCGTTAACGATGAAGCTTAAGAATTATCTTGTGCCCGGTGAATACTTCGACAACGTGGAGACGATTTGCGAGATTGATGCGCCGCGCTGCGTTTCATGGTCAGCCCCCTGGCTTGATGCCTGGCCTTATCCGGCACGGCGCGACCAGATCATCGAACCGGCTGAGCAGGGCGGATGTATTTATTACTCTACCGATGCTTTTTTGGGGCCCTATGGCATTCACGTTATGCGCTTTGCGGGACCATGGGTTAAGCGTGCCTTTGACGATACGGCGTATGCCTTAAAAGCTTTTGTTGAAGCGCAGGAATCAGCAAAGTGAGCTGAGGCTTTATCGAGGCCCTGTGTTGACGGCTCGAATTGCTTAGAAGTGATGTGCTCAGATGTGCTCAGATGAGCTTTGGAAAATCATGACCGCGAGAAATGTGAATATGAAAAAGTCAGTGTGTCTGCTGTTCGCCCTTATTCTGTCTGTAGCGGGGTGCTCTCAAGATGAGGGCGGAAGCCCCGGTCAAACTTCCTCCCATGAGCCTAGTGGTGACGCTGCCGGGTCACAGTCTATCAAGCTCTATACCTTTGATTGTGGCGACATTGAAGTGTCTGACTTTGACGCATTTTCCTCAAGTGGTGACTACGCAGGGCGCAGTGGTAGTTTGGTCAATACCTGCTATTTAGTCCGTCACCCCCGGGGAGATTTGCTATGGGACTTGGGCCTGCCCCATGCTTTGTTAGGAGCGGGGCCCCAGCGTGACGGCATTTTTACGGTATCTCTTGAGAGCGCATTAACGGACCTTCTAGTGGAAATCGATCTGACAGCAGCCGATATTGAGTTTATGTCGGTCTCTCACAGTCATTTTGATCATACCGGCCAAGTCGATCTTTTTGCGGATACCGAGTGGCTGGTGCACGAGGATGAGTTTGAATATATGTTCAGTACAGAGGAGGGCAGGGCACAGAACATGGCTTTTGCTGATCTCAAGAAAACGACCTTCAGTGGCAACTACGATGTGTTTGGTGATGGCTCCGTCGTGATTCTGGAAATGCCCGGGCATACCCCTGGGCACACCGCGCTACTAGTCAACTTGCCTGAGAGTGGCGCTGTCCTGCTTACAGGTGATCTCTATCACCGCGCTGAAAGTCGAGAGCTTGGGCGTGTGCCGCGCTTTAATACCGATGAAGCTCAAACAAGAGCGTCTATGGCGGCCTTTGAAGGACTCGCCACGGAGTTGGGGGCCAAGGTAGTTATTCAGCATGATGCGGTAGACGTCTCTGTGCTGCCAAAGTTTCCTGCATTTTTGCACTAGCGATAGCGGCTAACCTGACTGTTGGTATTCCGGCAGGTCCATCAGTGCGCCTATTGAGCTGACATCAAAGCTAGGCGCTTTATGTTTAAACGCCATCATCTGGTGCATGGACAGCGCAAGGAAAGTAAGAAAAAGTGAAGCAAAGCCAACGAAAAATTTGTGGCATTCAAAGTGGCTGGCACCGGGTCCGGTTACGACTGCTTTCTACCAACCCGTGTTAAAAGCTGCATCGCAGTACCAACTTATAAGGAAATCTTCTTCGACGCTAAAGAGTCTTATCGAGACCTATTGACGTTGTTAGCTCGGAATGTGACGTGCGATGTAATCCGCGAATTGTGTCTTGAGTTGTGCGTCTTCCAATCCGAATTCCTCTGCGGTGTAGTGGTGCTCTGGCCGTGCTTCTCTCTGATTGAAAGTGCGCCAGCGCTGCATTTCATAGCGTGTCTCATCGGTTAGCTCGATCCCTGCAAAAGCGTACAGCTGGCTCAATACTGATTCTGGTTGGCGGATCGAATCTTGAAACTGCAGATCTAAATAGCGGGCCTCAGGATGCTGGTCTCGATAGCGTTGGGTTGCACTCAAGCCGAGTTGCCATTTCTTCACCCAGTGAGCCGCCATCAGTTGTTTGTTGAGGTTGTCTGTAAACGGGCCCGCGAGTTCACACATCATACTGGCATAGGAGGGCATGACTTCGTTGGGATGACGGTGGGTTTGAATGACCACGGCATCTGGAAAGGTTTGGAAGAGTTGCTGCGGATAATGTAAATGATGCGGCGTTTTTAGCAACCAACGGTGACCGAGATCGCCCCTCTGACGCTTCTGCCACTGCAAAAACTGCAGCATCTTGTGCAGGTAGTCATAGCTTGCCCAGGGATCTTGGTGGTATAGCGCATCACCATATTCCGGGATGCACGCGTAGCACTCAGGTACCGTGCTCATGAAGGAATGCTCGATCAACAGTATCTCTTCATCGGGCGCGATAGCATCGATGGGGTGAATCGCGGCGAGGCCTGGCATCGCGGCCAACATGGCGTCGACCTCGGCCTTGGCTATCTCGATACGACCATCGTTGGAGACAAAATCTAAGTTCAGAGGTGCGGGCTGCCGCACTTCGTACCATAGAGGCGCCATCAGTTCGATATCGGTGGCAATCGTTCTATGGAGTAAGGTCGTGCCGGTTCTAGGTAAACCCACAATAACAATAGGGGCCAGCAATTTTTCTTCGGCTATTTCGGGATGTTTAGCTGTCCAATCTTCCAAGGCTTTACGATTACGTATTAAACCCAGAAGTCGCGCTTCGTGAAACTGTTCTCCGGCAGAGTTCAGTCTAGCCTCGTGGTTAAGGGCGCTAATCAGCGTACCAAGAGGTTCGATAAAGCTTGAGTCTGTGTAATTTCTACTTGATGACTGCTCAAGCCCTTGCTTTAGAAGCTTATCAATATCGATCATTAGGTATTCGACGAGCCCAAATGCTCGTCGCTCAGGACACTATTGAGAGGGACCACCGAGATTTCTGGGTCTACCTGCTCTTCTGCGCCTACCCAACGGAAGCACAGCGTACCCTCCTCATGGCCTGCGGTGGTAATCCAGTTGGCGCTTGCTGGCCTGGCAGCACACAGCACCAGTGTGACGCTGCCGTTGTCATTGATTTCAGCTTGAGCCTGATTTAACGAGATGCGGTGGTAGCGATAGTCCAGTGATTCCATCCAGTAGTTATCGACCTGAATATTCCAAGTTTGGCACCGAGGTACTTTGGGCAGCCTGATGACCATGGCCTCATCGGCTTGCAGTTTGAAGTGGCCGTGGTAGTACAGGATGTTGGGATCGCCGCCGACCATTTGACAAAAAGCCTGATCCCAAAGGGGAAGCGTGTTGGGGTTCTCAGCGATCTTCTGGCTCCAATCTGCAAACATGCGAGTTGTATTTCTATAAAAGGCGGTCGCCTTTTCGAAGTGAGCGATTGCAGTCATTAGATCAAGTGCAGCGGGTGCTGCATCAGTATCGAGTCGTTCTATGGTGATTTCAGCTGGCACCTCGAGTTCCCGATGTTTATAGGTTTGACGTATCAATAACGACTCACTGTCCTCACTGACTGATAGCCAATTCCCTGATTGCTGCTGCTGGCTGATAATGACCTCGAAGCTGCCATCCGCCTCGATCACCAGAGTGTTGCCATCGAGGAATCCTGTTTCTACTTGCGTGAAATTTTCGGCGTAGCTGCCTCGGCTAGTGGCCATGCTGATGTAGTCTACGCTGCCACGGGTGCCTTTCAGACGATATTCGTGGCGGCCGTCGATCACCGCCTTCTGATAAAGGTTGTCGGGGTTATCCGCGCCCAGCTTGATGGTCTGATGAGCAGGTCTGTAGAGGATCGGGAAAGCGGGATCATTGAACTCGACGTACCACTCGAGAGCGGCACGTGACATTCTGGAAAGATAGCGAAGACCATCAGCTTGAGTTTGTTCATCTTGTGGCACGCCGGGGCTGGTTAGAAGATCGCCAGCACCCTTTAAGGTATCGCAAAATTGGTGCCAGGCGGCGCGAGCTCGAGCCTGAGTTTCAGAGGTCATCCTGCAGGGTCTCTCTATGACTCACAAGGCCAGGGCCTGCGCCAATTTGGCCGACTTGCAGGCCGTGGTCAGCGCTTTGTAAATGCAAATTGGACATCAACGTATATTTTGATTTGCGCATTTTCCAGCCGTCTTCAAGTTTGACGTATTGGTCTTCGTAATAACCACTCATGAGTTGGACTTGCTTAAGGTCTGTTTCCAGCAGCTGAAAGCGCATCCGCCAGCGGCCTTGGGCTGAGTTAGAGTCGATGAGGGTGATTTCGGGGGCTAGACCGTGATGCATGTCGATGTGAGAGGGGTGGCAGGCGAGGGACTCAAAAACCTCAATGAAGCTATCCATGTCGGTGAAGCGGCCAATGAAACCAAAGTCTATCTCAAAATTGTTTTCATCGAAGCAGGCACGCATACCGGTGGTATCCCGCGTATCGCAGGAAAACCACCAGCGTGCTTTGAGCTGCTTTATGGCCTCTATGTCCTCAAGGCACTGAATACGCTGCTCGAGTTCCAAAACGTATTGGCCCGCTATTGCTGCGGCGGTGGCGCCCCATTGACGCCTGGCCAACGAGAACCCGATATGGTGTCGGCAAAGGGCAGAAAGGCTTCAGGGTCTAACGGGGCAGACAAAGTGACCGATCGATCAAGGAAAATGGGCCACCATAGATAAGCCGAGAGCTGTTCTAGCATGGGCAATTTCGTGGCGAGGGGGTCCCAGGGGCTGTCTCTCAAGGTCAGCTTCCCCTGTACAGATTCTTGCCAAGCGGTACCGTATTTGCTCTTGACGTGAACGACGTGAGGTGGGAAATCGTAGCCGGTGGCGGGGCCGCCGATACTTACCGCTCGGGACACTTTAATCCACCACTCGTTTTGCTCCCATTCGGGTTGTGGACCTGCAGATCCCTCGCTTACCCCTTCAAACTCCAAAAAGGTATAGCCCTGATGTATACAGCGCGCGCGTACCATGGGGCCAATACGATGGTAATCAATTTCGGCAGGATACTTTGGCTGCCCGTTGGTTTCCTGGCTAATAAATATGGCGGATTCTTGGTCGATGCCATAGCCCAAAGTGTACTCGCCCTGAATGCCATTGAATTCTGCGTTAACCGTAGTAACGACACCGTATTCGGGGACATCGGGAACGGGGAAATTGTAGACCGTTAAGTTAACGTTGGGCTCGCTCCCTACAGTGATGCCAGGGGGAAGCAGCGCTGCAATGGCCTCGGGGTCAGTGCGATAATGCACTTTGAGCATGGGCCAATTGATGATGTCACCGGTGTTGCCTTGGGGTGCCTGTGCTGTATCACTCATGTTCAGTCCTCTTTTAGAATTATTTATTAGCCTACTGATTCAGGCACTGGAGTCGTTTTCCCAATGATCATGTCTGCGCGTCGCCGGATTTTCGCTTCATTTTCTTCGGTTAAGGCAAGAAGCCAAAAGTTACCCTCGGGTAGTCCCTGAAGCGCCATAGCCGCCACCTCGTCAGGATGGGTTGTTTGCAGGTTGATCCCGTACTCTTCGGCCATGCGTTTCATGTCTTCAACAGAGTTAATCCCTGTTTCATTGCCAACAACGCCTTTATCGAATTCCTCTGGACGTACACGTCCTGAGTTAAACAAGCCTGTCTCCACGACATGTGGACCGGGGAACAGCGCACTGACCACAACGGGAAGCCCTCCCGCCTGAACCTGATAATGCAGGTTCTCGGTAATGGTATGCACTGCGGCTTTACTGGCCGTGTAGATGGGCACGTCAGGCAGCACCGCATAGGCGCCATTTCCAGATCCGGTGATAACCAAGTGGGTTCTCTCGGGGCGCCCTGCGAGGTAGGGCATGAAAACGTTGATGCTATTCACAACGCCCCAAACATTGACGTTAAAACACCACTGCCAATCTTTCTCAGAGTAACCCCAAATAGGCCCAGCCTCACCCGCACCAATTCCGGCGTTGGCAAACACAAAATCGACTTGATCAAATGTCTCTAAGGCGCCCTCTAAGACTGCTTGGAGGCTACTGGTTTGCGTTACGTCACAGTGATCCACCCGATGGGGTATGCCCGCTGTTTCCAGGTCTTTGTCAATCGCCGCCATCGCATTCTTATCGACATCGCCCACCACAATGTTGCTGCCTGCAGCGCCCAGGGCCATCGCGAGAGAGCGACCTACGCCGCTGGCTCCTCCGGTAATGATCGCGGTTTTTCCTGCGAAATAATTAGCTGTCATTGGAGGCCCCGCTCACTATTGGGTAGATAAAATTTCCGCACCCACTTTCTAAACAGTACGAGGGTCTCATCGCCCTTACAGAAAATAGGTTGTTTGCGATGTACCTTGTTTTTCCAGATGGGGTAATCGTCCTGCAGGCCATCGATAATGCCGTTCATCACTTGGTCCCCTGCGAGATCCGCAATCTCCTTGCGAACCGTCAAGGTCCAACGCAGCAGTGTTTCTTCACGGCTGTAGGGCTGCGCTGAGTTATAGACGATCATCTCAGCACCGGGGCCGTAGCTGGTGTGCACGGTTGCTAAACCGGGTTGAAACATGGTGGCGTGCAATTCGCCAGGCATGCCACTGGCGTTCATTTCGGCGCGAAGGTGAACGGCACCGTCCTCTTCGACAGTCACCGATGAGGGGGGCGTTTCGCTTTGCTTGTGAACGTATTGAAAGTGTTCCGGGTCACAGGAGTTCTCCGCGATATCCTGCACATGGGTGGGTACTAGAAATTCGACTTGCCGTGGGGCGGTCCAATTCTCGTCACCGAGCTGTTCGACTATGGGAACCTGCCACTGTGGTTCTTCTCCTGAAGGATGAAACCACATGTAGATTTCACCATTGACCTCGCTAGTGGGCCAGTTATTCAGGCGTGCGCGTGATGGAATGTCTTCGCAGTAGGGAATATGCTCGCAGGCACCGTCGCCGCCAAATTGCCAGCCGTGGAATGGACATTGGATCGATTCGCCAACCACGCGCCCGTTGACGCTAAGGTTTGCTCCCAAGTGTGGACAGTAGGCGTCGTGAACGCGCACGGCACCTGAGCGTGTTCGGTAAAGCACCAAGTCCCTATCTAGGGCAGATACAGCTTTCACCTCCCCAACCTGCAGTTCGTGACTGCGGGCTAATGACCACCAGCCCATAGGAAAGTCGGGTGCTGTATTAGTTTTTGAGTCACAAACTGCAATCAACTCCATGATGTTGTTCCCTCGCGCGTTGTTGTGCTTATTTATTGTTAGTTAAAAATGCTAGCTAAAGGTCCGATTTTATCGGCCACGCTGCGCAGATAGCCTTCGTCCATGCCATAAAACTTCGTAGCATTGCCGCCCAAAATAGCTTTGCCATCATCGACGGGGAAACCCGAAAAGGTCTCGGCAAAATAATGGGCTGTGTTGGGCCAAGTGCCCTCTGGGTGAGGAAAATCGCTACCCCACATAATCTGTTCCACACCAATTTGGCCCTTGAGATCTAAGTCACGCCTAGGCACACAAGACGCACCGATGCCGCAATTGCGAGCGAAGTACTCGCTGGGTGCCATCGACAGGTGTGATCTAAAATCTCCTAGCTTGGCCGAAAAATGAATGTCGGTGTAGTTGTGGTCGAGCAAACGTAGCCATGACGGCACCATGAACAAAGTTCCCCCTTCAACAACCATTGCTTGAAGCTTGGGAAAGCGCTCAAAAACGCCACCCCAAAGCATGAAGGTGAGGGGTCGAAACAGCCAGAACATGACCTCTGATACGTAGCAGCCCATGGCGCCTGGAAGAGTGTCACTGGCGTCCACCATAGGGAATTCTGGGCCGAAGTATTCGTTGACCGGCGCGGGACCGGAGTGGAAGTGCACAACAATGCCCAAGTCCTCGCAGACAGCCCAGAACGGGTCATATTTACGATCATGATAAGCGGCGTGTTCACCCCACATCGTGGGTAACATGACACCTCTCAGCCCGTTCTCATGGCACCAGCGTGCCGCCTCCACCGCCTGTTCAACATCGAACAATAGCGGGATAGAGGCGACGCCGACGTGCCGCTTGGGGTCGTTGGCCACGAGTTCCGAGAGCCAGCGGTTGTGGGCCATAGCACCGGCCCACTGAAGCTCTGGCACGGCGTCTTTCGGTGATAGACCCAATCCAGCCCCAAAGGGCGGTGTATTTTGCTCCGTTATGCCGTCGGGAAAGATGACTTCAGCGGCGATACCATCATCGGCCAGCATTTTGCAGCGCTCGTTGTAATCCCATGCACCGGTTAGGGCCTGTTTGATCGGCGCACGCCACGCGTCGTTAATTTCTTTGATTAGAAATTGTTGTTCAGCTTTGTCCATCATATCCACTTGGACATCAACCGCCATGTCAATGAAGTCATGGTATTTAGTTTCGACATAGGGTTTATATTGGCTGATCGGTAAGCCAGCATGACAGTCGGTAGAAACAACCAGTAATCGTTCGCTCATCGTAGTCTCGTCCTGATAGGTAACTGTAAAAATACAAAAAAGATAATGGTCTCTGACCTTCGCAGCAATTGTGGAAGTGCCCCAATAACGGCCCAAATAGGCAGTAAGCTACGCTCCTCGTTACGCTGATTTGTGTCCTGCATGGCTAAACCCACGCAGAATGCTTGCTGTAAATGCCTTACTGAATGCAGGTCTAACCGGATCATTTAGACGTTGCTTGAGTTTGTCTTTGCAGCTCGATACCGCCAATAAGCCAGTGAATACTCTGAGTAAACACAGGGGGAGGTGTTTTGCCGTCAGGCGAACGCTCGTAGGCGTTTGCGTCGATTGAGAGTAAGCCCGTGAGGTGATCCTCCGGTATGGCTGTTTCATCGTAACGATGCGACTGCGTCTCAACCTCGCCCAGGGTTAGGCTGATAATAACGTGGACGAGAGATCGACAAACCTCTACCGCAACCGCCTCGGTGAAATTTGCCGCAAGCAGTGCTGCGAGCAGGGGCCGGGTGAATTCAATTAGGGCAGGGCGATTTTCGGTGCTGAGATGACGCGAAAGATTGGGTCTTTCGAGGATCGCCAACCGCAGGGTTTTCGCCCACGAACCAATAGCGCCTTTCCAATCTAAATTAGCGTCTAGTTCTGGGGTTTTCTGAACAAAGTAGTGGCTCAGTAAGGCCGATATAAGCTCTTCCTGCTTGCCCATTTGCTGATACAGGGTTCGTGTGGAGCACTTGAGTCGGGTTGCCAGCCGTCTGGCCGTAAGCGGGCCCGCGCCTGAATCTTCCATGGCGTCTAGGGCTACGGTGATGATGGTCTCTGTGTCTACCAAGGGGCGAGGCATGTTTGGCGTTGTACTCCTAAAACTTCAAACACTGTTTTGACAAGCGATCTGCATAGTAATACTGGACGTTTTAAAAAAACAATGTTTTCCTACTCCCAAACGGACGACGCGTCTCCGCCTTTAGAAGACAAAGCTTGATTTCTAACCCTGGTTGCAAGACGGCGTATCGGCAAAAAATTATTGAATGCCCGGATAAGACACATCCTAACGGGCGCGAAAATCCCCCGTTTGTCTAAAACTGGGGTGGCATATGGAGAGAACAGAAGTTATGGAAAACCCAAAAGCGAGCTGCCCTTTCACCCACTTGCTGGATCTTGATGCGTATAGCAAGGGCATGCCTTATCAAGCACTCGCCGAAATCCGCCAACAGGGAAGCTTCGTGCACTTTGATGATCCTAAAACCGGCATTCCTTATTGGGCTGCGGTAAAGCGTGATTCGCTGGATTTTGTATCTCAGAATCCTGGATTGTTTTCATCGCAAGTCGAAGGTCCGTTCCCCATGGAACCGGAGTCCGAGATGCAGCGAGCAACGATGCAGGTCATGTTGGATAATGCGTTTATCGCCATGGACCCGCCTAAGCACATGGCACATCGCAAAGTAGTGCGCGATGCGTTTACACCCCGAGCGGTGGCCGCCATGGAGCCGTGGTTGCGTCAGCAAGCCAAAGCGATTGTCGATCGAGTCGCTGCCAACGGGCACTGTGAATTTGTGGAAGAGGTCGCTGCGGAGTTACCACTGATCGCTGTTTTAGAACTGATGGGCGTTCCGCAGGAAGACAGAAAACAGTTTTTTGAGTGGACCAATATCATGGCGTTCGGTGATGACCCTGATATTTCTACGGGGCCGGAAGAGGCCAATGCCGTCTCTTTTGAAGTGATTCTTTATGCCATGGAGTTGGCTAAAAAACAGCGTGAAGGTTTCACTGGCCCGGTTATACAGGCGCTTCTGGAGGGCGAGGTCGACGGCGAGCCCATCAGTGATGAAATGTTTGCCTGGGTTTTTATTCTGCTCATGGTGGGTGGTAACGAAAGTACCCGTACAGCCACCGCCCACGGTATGCGCTTGCTTATGGAGAATCCCGATCAACTGCAGCATCTCGTTGATCACCCTGAGGATATACCTGACGCTATCGAAGAAATGCTCCGTTACAACACGGCTTTTATCGCAATGCGCCGAACGGCAACGCAAGATATCGAGTGGAACGGCTACTCCTTTAAGCGCGGAGAGAAAATCGTGATGCACTATCACGCTGTCAATCACGACGAGGAGGTGTTTGGCGACGATGCGATGTGTTTTGACATCCACCGCAAAAAACGCATGCCATCGCTAAATCGTGAGCTACGTTCCTTTGGTATCGGCGAGCATTTTTGCCTTGGGATGAATTTAGCGAGACTCGAGATGCAAATCATGTTTGAAGAGATCATACCGAGGCTTAGGGATATCACCTTCAATGGAGAGGTCACTTACATGCGTTCCTTCATGATCAGCACCATTAAGTCTATGCCCGTAGTCTTTACCCCGGAAGTATCACAAAGTTAGGCACGTCAATTTGACAGACTTTTTCGGGGTCAGAGGGGGTGGTGATGTCATTTGCAGGTAAAGTTGCGGTGATCACAGGAGGTGGCAGCGGTATGGGTCAGGCTTGGGCGCGTAGGCTTGCAGCTCAAGGCGCAACCGTCGCTATTCTCGATGTCAACGAAGCCGGTATGGCCGAAACCGCTGGCTCTGAGTCACGCATTAAACCCTATAAGTTAGATATCACTGATGCCGACGCGGTAGCCCGGGTCTTTGCCGATATTGAGGCTAACTTGGGTCCAGTAGATCGAGTGGCTAACGCCGCTGCCATCATGCCCTTTGGGCGTCTGCTGGAAGAAGATCCAAAACTCACGACGAAAGTTATGGCCATAAACTATGGCGGCCTAGTCAACGTGGCTACGGCCTCACTACCTAACATGATAGCTCGGGGTAGCGGTGACTTTGTCAGTTTTTCCTCAATGACGGGCATCGTCCCCGGACTGCTCATGGGTGCTTATGCTTCGAGTAAAGCAGCAGTACAGTTTTATACTGAAATTTTGTACCACGAAAATCGGAACAGCGGTTTACGTTTTTGTTGTGTTTGCCCGCCGGCGGTCAAAACCGCGCTTTGGCAGCAAGCTGAGGCTACCGTGGTGCCAAAATTACCTTCCAAAGGGGAAACGCTGACCCCTGACATGGTTATTGATGACATTGAACGCTGCCTCGATAGGGGTAAACTTTTTGCCTATCCTGGCAAGCAGACGCGCATGGGCGTGGTAATGCGCCGTTTGTTTCCGGGACTGATATGGCGGGTTTCCCACGACGCTGAGGGCTTTTAATCTACATGCCCAGAAGATCTTTAAATTCATTTTGATCCCAAGAGGTTCTTGTTGCTATCCACTGAAACCCTGCCTCGTCAGATTCGATTAGAGGGCGCTCACAATTTTAGAGATCTTGGAGGTTATCCCCTCAGCTGTGGAGGTGCCTTTGCTCGGGGTCTGGTTTTTCGTTCCGATCATTTGGGGCGTCTGACACAGCGTGATCGACAAACCTTAGCCGACCTTAAAATAAAGACGGTTGTTGATTTGCGTAGAGCAAGCGAACGGGAAGAGAACCCCGATCTCTTGATAGATACCGGCATTAACGAAGTGTGGTTACCGGTGGAGGCAGAGGGCGCAGATGTGATCAACATCCGGCGAGAGGTTGAAGCCGGGCGGGTTGATGAACATGCCGCTAGTGAATTTCTCGTCGAGGCTAATCAACGCTTTGTCACGCGTTTTTCCCATGTCTACAGCGACTTTTTGCATTTGCTGCTACAACCGCAAAGTTTACCTTTGGTGTTCCATTGTTCAGCGGGTAAAGACCGAGCCGGTTACGCTGCGGCATTGACGCTACTCGTTGCCGGCGCTTCCAAAGAGCATGTTATGACAGACTACCTGGCGACAAACGCCTGCAACAGGTTGCATCGTCGTTCGCTTGTCGCGTCCCTCGGTGAAGGGGAGGAAGTCGAAATGACCCGGCGCGCCTTGAACGTACTAATGCAGGTTGAAGAGCGCTATCTCGCCGCGGCTTTTACTACGATGGGTGCACATTACTCCGATGTCAGTGATTATATGAGTCGGGCTTTGGCATTTGATGCCGATAAGCAGGCGCGGTTGAAGGCATTGCTAACACAGCCCAAAAGTTGATATCGATCGTCACCAACGAGTTTTTATGACTTCCGGCAATGGCGGTGGGCATGCATGGTGCTGACAGAAGATCAGGTTATCCCGTGGCTAGACTGGGCACAAAAACAACAATGCCCTTGCGGGGTGCCGTCGCTTTCCGTAGACGCTGATCCCAGTAAATTCATTACAAAACTGGGATGGCTGCTTGTTACCTGCAAAGGGACGATAGTGCGCTGATGTCGTGTGGCTATACTAGCGGCTCAAATACCAGAGGACATACCTTGGAACAGGCCATGCTTGAAAAAGCTTATACACCGCTAAAGGTGGGTCCGGTGACTTTGCCCAATCGTTTCATCAAAGCCGGAGCTAACGAAAACATGTCGTTGCAAGGCATGCCCACCCGCGCCATGTTGAAACATCATGAAGGTATGGCGGCTGGGGGGGTGGGCCTGACGACCATGGCTTATCTTGCGGTGGAAAAGGTAGGGCGTACTCTGCCCGATCAAATTTGGTTACACGAGGGTGTGATCCCTGAGTTGCGCGCAGTTACCGATGCGGTGCACGCCAAAGGCGGAAAAATTGCGGCTCAAATTACCCATGGGGGCTCCTTTGTGACGGGTGTTTTTGTGCCCAGGCGCTTGCAGAGTTCTGTGTCTGGGTTCAACCCAGCGGGGCTGCTGCGGGGGAATTTATTTCGCCGCGGTATGAATGAGAGCGATATGGAGCGCATGGTCGAGCGATTCGTCACCGCGGCGGAGCACTGTGTCAACGCAGGTTTTGATGCGGTCGAAATTCACATGGGCCACGGTTATCTGCTGAATCAGTTCCTGTCGCCTATGGACAATAACCGCAAGGATGCTTATGGCGGTAGTGCTGAGAATCGTGCGCGCTTCCCCGCTAGAGTTCTCGCCGCGGTGAAGCAGCGTGTTGGCAAGGCTATTGCCGTCATCGCTAAAATCAACGTTGCTGACGGAAGACGTCGGGGTGCGAATGTTGACGACGCCATTATCACGGCCAAGTTATTGGAGGCTGCGGGTGCCGATATGCTGGTGCTATCCGGCGGCCGCAACGTCGAGTCTGGCTGGTTTATGTTTGGTAGCAATATGAATCTAGAGGCCATGTATCGAGTTTTGGGCAGGTGGTCATTAAGTGGCATGGCGATAGGTGCGACAGCAAAAACAGCGCCATCTATTGATTTTCGGGAGCTGTATTTTTGGGAGTATTCGAAGAAAATTCGAGATCAAGTTGGACTGCCCTTGGCTTATTTAGGGGGCGTAAAATCAGCAGATAATGTCGCGCAGTGTATGTCAGCCGGGTTTGAATCGGTCGCTCTGGCCCGTGCGCTGCTCAGGGAGCCCGATTTGGTCAACAAGTGGCGCGAACACCCGGAGGAGCCGTCGTTGTGCGACAACTGCAACAGCTGTGTGGCCTATATTTATCATCCCGGTGGAACCTGGTGCATTCATCGGCCGGCAAATGTTTTGCAAGACAATCAAGTGCTTGCCTCCTCAGGTGGTGCCTAAACAATGCTAACTCTCCGGTTCGATCGCGTTATTAAAGCTCCCCCGGCAACGACTTGGGAAGTCATCATCGATTTTTCAAAGTACGGCGAATGGAATCCTTTTGTCACGCAATGCTCTGCAGAACTACACCCTGGTGCCCCCATTGTTATGCAGGTCAATATGGGGCCGTTTGAACTTGAGCAGACCGAACAGGTGACACAGGTTGAGTCTGAAAAATTGTTTGAATATCGCATGCGCCCTGTGGGGCGATGGCTGTATAGCAAACGGCAACATCAATTAGAGGCTGCGAGTGCACAGGAAACGCGTTACACCTCCTATTTTGAGTTGCGGGGCTGGCTATCGCCCCTGGTTGTACTGTTTATGGGATTCTTTCTGTGGCGAGGATTCCGTCGAATGACTCAGGCGGTTCAAGCGCGCGCCGAAGCGTTGGCCCCCTAATATTGACGGACTTTTGGAGCTTGTAGGCGTAACGTTTCACAATATCCAGTACCAGCCATCAATGGCCTTTGGGCATTGAGTGGTGAGCGGTGTTTTGGAGCCGTTGCAAAATCTGAGGGCCTCAGTGAAAGTTGTCCTTTGCTGGCCGTTGAGTGATGTGCGGGTTTAACTAAGGAGAACGCAATGCAGGATCATGCGCCGGTGGCACTGGTTACAGGGGCGAGTCGGGGTGCCGGTGCTGGAGTGGCACGGGCACTTGGACAGCACGGCTACACGGTTTACATCACCGGTCGGTCAGAGGTGGTGGGCGCTGCGAAGGCGTGGGATGGCTCGGTATTACCCGGCACTATTCATGAGACGGCGCAAGCCGTCACTGAGGCGGGAGGGCGGGGTGTGGCCCTTTGCTGCGATCACGCCGATGACGCGGCAGTGGCCGAGGTTTTTGCGCAAATTAAACGCGATAGCGGCCGCTTGGATGTTCTGTTCAACAACGCCACTTATATGCATCCAGAATTGATTACCCCCAAACCCTTTTGGGAGAAGAGCGTTGACGCTGCGGCTATTTTAGACGTCGGATTGCGCTCGGCTTATGTGGCGAGTTGGCACGCAGCAGTGATGATGGTGTCCTCCGGTTCGGGGTGGATAATCTTCGGATCGTCCTTTGGTGCGAATTGTTATATGCACGGCCCGGGGTACGGTGCACAGAAAGCCGGCATCGATAAGTTTGCTGCTGATATGCAGCACGACTTGAATGGAACTGGTGTGAACAGCGTGTCGATTTGGATGGGGCCTCTGAAAACGGAGCGAGCAATGAAAGCCGCCGAGGTACATCCTGAGCAATACGAACAAATCATGCAGGTGGCAGAGTCACCAGAATACACCGGGCATCTAATTCACGGTTTGATGGGTTGTTCTGATTCCTCTGCATATGCCGGTCAAACGGTGATTGGTGCTGAGCTAGGTGTTGCACTTAAGATCACTGATGAGGGGGTTTATCCACCCTCTCACCGAGAAATGTTGGGCGCTCCTCCCGAACGCTCAAAGGCCGTTATCTATTGATGTTTAATTCTGTAGATCGAGATAGAGGTAAGACCACCGCGGGTGTCCACGGCACAGTACCCTCTGGGTTTTTCCGATTGGCGTTGCTCGCGGTAATGGGGGGCTTCATAGCGGCCTGTGATCCCATAGCAGATCCGTCCTTGGCGCCTGCAACCGGACCTTATGTGACAGAGATGCCCCAAGTGATTCCCTTGCCCAAGAATCCACTGCGGAATCTCTATTGGGGTGATCTTCACATTCACACGGCGTTATCGAGCGATGCTTTTGCTATGGGAGTGCGAGCATTGCCTGCTGATGTCTATCGATTTTCCAGAGGTCTGACGATTGAGCATGGTGCGGGTTATCCCCTAACGATTAGACGTCCATTGGATTTTGCGGCTGTCACAGACCATGCTGAATATATGGGTCAGGCGAGACTGGCGGATCTCGATATTCCAACAACGCGTCAGCCTCTTGCGCAGCTGCTAGCTCAGGGGAGTCGACTTGCGGTTACGCGTGCCTGGGTCGAGACCATGGCACTGATGCATGGCAACGGATTTCAGCTAACACTGACCGGGGTCGATACCGCCATTAACACGGCGGCGTGGAAGACAAGTGTCGATGCCGCCAACAGCTATAACGATCCGGGTAAATTCACGACCTTTATTGGTTGGGAATGGTCAGCTGACGGAGGGGATGTTACGACGCACTTGCATCGTAATGTGATTTATGAGGGCAGTGCAGTACCCAACCGGCCTTTTAGCGCCATCGACGGTCCGACACCCCCAGATCTGTGGCGGTTTTTGCGTCGTGAGCGGTCTCAAGGAAGATCGGTCATTGCCATACCGCACAACGGTAACTTGTCTCAGGGCTTAATGTATCGCAGCGAAGATGCAACAGGTCGTTTGTTGACAGATGCGGTGCCCAAGGATCGCTCTGAGCTGGAACCCATTAGTGAGATTCTACAAGTGAAGGGTGCTTCGGAAACCCATCCGTTGTTATCAAGCCTTGATGAGTTTGCAGGATTTGAAATTGCGAGCGCGGTACCCGGTGAGCAGGGCACCTTGGATACTGTCAAGGGGTCCTATGCACGGGATGCTTTGCGGCGCGGAATTTCACTGGCGCATCGGGAGGGGTTCAATCCATTTACCTTTGGGGTGATTGGAGCCAGTGATAGCCACAATGCCAGTTCTGCTACCGATGAAGATAACTATACCGGTAAGTTACCAATGATGGACGGCAGTGCCGGTTTGCGAACGGGCGCTGCAGGACTTGGGCTGACCTATATGACGCCTGCGTCCAGCTGGGGCTCTGGAGGACTCGCGGGTGTCTGGGCCGAGGACAATACACGCGAGGCGCTTTTCTCGGCACTGCAGCGGCGTGAGACCTATGCGACTTCGGGGCCGCGGATTTCCCTAAGAATGTTTGGAGGTTGGCAGCTCGAGCGAGGATTAATCACGGCGCCGAAAGGTATCGCACTTTCCGATGCTTTAGGTGTGCCTATGGGTTCAGCTTTACCCTCGCGGTCAGGTTCACAGGTACCGCAGTTTATTATTTTTGCCGCACAGGACCCTTTGGGGGCGCACCTTGATCGTATTCAAATTATCAAGGGATGGGTTGATGAGAGCGGGGTGACACACGAAAGAGTGATCGATGTGGCGTGGTCTCAGGAGCGAGATATCGATTCAGGAACAGGGCGGCTACAGCCGGTGGGTACAACAGTGGATGCGGCAACAAGCACTTACGAGAACAGCATTGGCGCGCCGTCGCTGACGGCCTGGTGGCAGGATGATGACTTCAATCCAGAGCGTCAGGCCTTTTACTACCCTAGGGTGCTTGAGATCCCCACACCTCGATGGTCAACCTATGACGCTCGCGACCTCGGTATAGCGCCTATTTCCCCAGTCGCTATTCAGGAGCGAGCTATTGGCTCTGCCATTTGGTACGAGCCCTGAGACCAGCCCTTTTGTAAGCGTCTTGCACTTTGGCCCTAGCACCGGGCAATTCCTTGCTCGGGACGCAGGGCACAGAGCGACTAAAACCCTAGAGGAATCCTGGGAAAATAGCTTTGCGATTAGCGGGGTAATCTTCGAAATTTTTACGGAACCAGCGATGGGTATAAAGAGCTCGCGGCACCAGATTGCCAGCGGTCATCGCGAGGACAAAAACAGCGCCAAGGTTCCAGGTCATGATGGCGAAACCCGTGAAGGATAAAATTTCCCCCAGATATTGGGGGCAGGTAACCCAGCGAAATCCACCGCCAAAGGGAATCTTATAGCGTGGTTCATTGGGGGCGGGTGTTTTTGAGCGCAGGTTACGCAGAATATGATCGGAATGAATGTTCAGTCCAAAACCCACCCCGTAGACCAACAATCCGACAACAAAACGTGGATCACTGAACCAACTTTGCGTGTATTGATCTCCAAACTCGGTCAAATAAGCCGCGTTGAAATACCCATGAAGAAATAAGGTGATCCAGCCGGCAATAATGACATTGAAAGAAAAGCTTGCGGGAGTTCCCGGCTGGACGCGCATCAGCATGGGAGTGATGAGGGCACGGTTGCTGTAATGCATCATCCAGATGGCGAGAAAAAATAATGGCACAGCTTCGTAGGCGTTAGTCCCCATGAAGTAGATGATTGGGAATACCAGCAATCCCGGTAGCTCCATAACGATCCAGCCCATGCGAGATCCGAGCTTAATGCCTTGTTTCTTCCCTTTAAGGCCGAATCGACCGCCATAGGCAGCGGTACCTACGAAGCTGGCGGCAAACACCAGTAAAGCGTAGGCAAAGCCTATCAAAAGTAAGGTGTCGTATAGCGTATTGCCGGTATACCAAGCCATAGTTTTGTCTCTGGGTACTGGAGTGGCGGGCAGAGTGGCGCGTGACAGGGTCGCGTGCAACCGCAGGCCATCGTCCAAATGGAGGCTGATCGCGCTGCATCAAGTCGCTAATGTGAGTCATCTCAAATTGAATTGGCGAGTCCTTGCCTATGTCTTTTGCTCCTATGCTCGAAACCGACGTGTCAGTCTGGTCGGGTGAGAGTGATGTCGTTGTTGTTGGCTTCGGTGGAGCTGGCGCTTGTGCGGCGATCGCGGCGGCCGATGCGGGCGCGTCGGTGATGGTCATGGAAGCCGCTTCGGCCTCTGGTGGCTCAACGGCGCTGTCGTCAGCCGAAATTTACCTGGGCGGCGGCACAAAAATTCAGAAGGCTGTGGGATACGAGGACAGTGTTGAGGATGTGTTTGGTTACCTCATGGATAGCAATGGGCCGCAAGCCGATGCCGAAAAAATTCGCAGCTATGCCGAAGGTGGCCCAGAGCATCTCGATTGGTTGATGTCCCTGGGCGTACCCTTTAAGCCGTCAGAGCTAAAGGAGCGTGCGATGATGGCGCTGACAGATGATTGCCTGTTGTACACGGGAAGTGAGAATGCTTGGCCCTACAATGAGCGCTATAAGCCGGCGCCAAGGGGGCACAACCTTGAAGTACAGGGCGACAACGGTGGGCCCCTGCTGACTAAAATTCTTTTGCAGCAAGTCGAGCAGCGGGAGGTCGCCATTCACTACGAAACGCGCGCCCTGAGACTCATTGTTAATGAGCATGGGCCAGAGCAGCGGGTCGTAGGCTTGGCTGTCAGGCAAAATATGGAGGAGCGCTACTTTCGCGCCACCATCGGGGTTGTTCTGTGTGCCGGAGGATTCATCATGAATGAAGCCATGGTCCGAGAGTACTGTCCCCAATTTCTTGATAACAAAACTCAAATTGGTAATCCCAACGACACCGGTGCAGGAATACAAATGGGCCTGAGTGTCGGTGCTCGGGCAATCAATATGCATGAAGGTTTTCTGAGTCTGCCTTTTTATCCCCCTGCGACACTCACTTTTGGCATTTTCGTCAATGGGCAGGGCCAGCGTTTTATTAATGAAGACGCTTATCACGGTCGAATCGGCAGTTTTTTGGTGAATCAGAGTTACCCCGTGTATTTAATTCTCAACGTGGCGGATTACGGCAATTACGAAACAGAAAGCTGGTTGCAGGCCCCAGTGGTGGCCACCGGCGAAACCCTCGAGGAACTGGTGTCAGAATTGAAACTGCCACCGGGCCAGCTTGAACGGACGCTTGAGCGTTATAACAGCGATATCGCTGCAGGTTCGGACACTTTGTTTCACAAGGATGCCAGTTGGTTGAAGACGATTGAAGCGCCTTTTGTGGCTTTAGATTGCACCCCGGGGGCGGGAGCGTTTTTTCCGTGTTTTACCCTCGGTGGACTTGAAACCACCGTCGAGGGCGCCGTGTGCTCTGTCAATGGGGGTGTGATACCCGGTCTATATGCCGCGGGTAGAACGGCTTGCGGAGTGCCCAGGCGCGGCGACGGTTATGCCTCCGGTAGTTCTGTGGGTGATGCCACATTCTCCGGGCGCCGGGCCGGGCGTAGCCTAGCGGCAGAGGGTTCTTTATGAATCAGGATGACGTTTTATCGAGGCTTGATCGTCTGGAGTCCTTAGATGAAATTCGTCAGCTTGCGGCAAAGTATTCATTGGCTCTGGACATGCGAGATATCGACGCTCTCGTTAACCTGTTCGCCGAGGATATCCGCATTGGCCGGGACAAGGTGGGTCGCGCACATTTTAAGCAGTGGATGGATGACACCTTACGGGTGCAGTTTACCGGTACAGCCCACCACATCGGTAATCACATTATCGAATTTGAGGATCCTAACCGTGCAGTGGGTGTGGTCTACAGTAAAAATGAGCACGAGACACCCACAAAACAGGGTGGCTGTGAGTGGGTGATCATGCAGATGCTTTACTGGGACCATTACGAACGACTTGAGGATCGCTGGTACTTCCGCCGCCGTTTACCTTGCTATTGGTACGCTACTGATCTCAATAAGCCACCCTGCGGAGACAATAAAATGCGCTGGCCCGACCGAGACGACTATGAAGGGGCTTTCCACAGTCTTTTTCCAAGCTGGCAGAAATTTTGGGCACACCCGCCCTCTGAACATTTGCCTGCCGTTGCAGCACCTGCACCCTTTGAGAAATTTTTGGCAACGATGCGTGATGGCACTGTAGATCCGTCGATAAAAACTCGATGACGCTAGCGGCAGGCAGCAAAAAGAGGTTGTAAAAATGAAGTATCCGCATCTGTATGGCCCTCTTAAAATGGGTGACCTGGAGCTTCGCAATCGTGTTGTGATGGCGCCCATGACGCGCAGCCGAGCCCGGCAGAGCGACGACGCCGTGTCGGAGTTACAGGCAAACTACTACGGACAACGTGCGGATGCTGGACTCATAGTTACCGAGGGTGTGCATCCCTCGGCTGATGGCAAGGGGTACAACCGCACCCCCGGAATTTACGACGATTTACATACGACCGCTTGGTCATCTGTGACCGAAAGAGTCCATGATCGAGGAGGTTTGATCGCCTGTCAGCTGATGCACTGCGGTCGCGTCGGTCATGCCCTGAATAAAGGGCGGAACACCCGATTTTTAGCACCATCAGCATTGCCTGCCAAAGCGGAAATTTTTACCGAGTCAGGGATGCAGCCCATGCCGATCCCCGAAGCCATGACCTTGGCTGACATCAAATCGGTTGTAGCTGACTATCAATCAGCCACAAGGAGGGCACTACAAGCCGGGTTCGATGCCGTGGAGCTTCACTGTGCATCGGGGTACTTGCCCGCTCAATTTTTAGCGACGGGGAGTAATCTTCGCGATGACCAGTATGGTGGCTGTCTACAGAATCGGCTGCGTTTTATTGACGAACTGCTGCAGGCGATCAAAGCTGAGGCCGGAGCGGGACGTATCGGTCTGAGAATCTCCCCCGGCAACGCCTATAACGATCACGTTGATGATAATCCGCTAGAGACTTATACCGAGCTTCTTAAATTGGCGAGCAGCTTAGGACTTGCGTGGGTACATGCGATTCGTATGGCATCAACAGGTATTGATAGTCTGGCGCTGAGTCGTAGATATTTTTCCGGTGCATTAATTGGTAGTGACAGTTTCGATGCGGCGGAGGCCGATGAGTTTATCGCCGACGGTCGTGTCGACGCGGTGTCCTTTGGGCGCGCGTATATCGCCAATCCTGATTTGGTAACCAGGTTTGCCCTGGATGCGCCTTTAAATGCACTGGATAAGCGAACAATCTACGCGGGAGAGGGTGCGGGGGGCTACACAGATTATCCGAGTTTGTCGGCCGAGGGTTGATGTTGGCTCGCAGCGGTTGTTCTCTGATGACATTGTCACCGATAAATCCAATTTAGACCCAGAGAAAAAGCCTTTATTAATATTGACTGGCCGCACATGATGGCCGGTAACATTGAGAGTCTGCGACGATGAGTATGTTGCAACCTTCTCGTAAATGATTGCCATGATGGCTAGAGGAACAGACCATGCCAATGCCCACTGACGTGCCCGTCATTGATCTCATGCTAGCAGTGCCTAACGATGACACGTCAAATTTCTATGATTTTATTCGTCCGTTGTTGATGGACGAGCAGAGTCGGGAAATGTTCAAAATGCCTGCCCAGTACATGTTTAAAGATCTTCCCAAGGTGGGGAAGCGCGATGATTATATTGCCTACACGCTCGAAAAAATGGATGAGTTCAATATCGAAAAAGCGATGTTGGGTGTGGATGAGGGGCAGTACGAAACGCAAAATGAAGCGGTGAGAAAGCATCCAGATCGGTTCTTTGCATCCTATGACTGCAATCCTAACAACGGTATGGAGGAGGTTCGTAAAATTCGTCGTCTTAAAGACGCGTACGACATTAAGTCGGTCAATGCATTCCCCGCGGGACTCTGCCCGCAGGTTTCCCTGGCCGATAAAAAGTGGTATCCCATTTTTGTGACCTGCATTGATTTAGATATTCCCTTTTGCCCTTGTGTCGGTGTGCCCGGGCCCCGAATTCCCATGGAACCTCAGAAGGTAGAACACCTCGACGAAATCTGCTGGTTTTTTCCTGAGTTAAAAGTGGTGATGAAGCACGGCGCAGAGCCCTGGACAGATCTGGCTTGGAAATTGATGTTGAAATACGAAAACCTGTTTTATATGACCAGTGCCTTTGCCCCCAAGCACTACCCAAAAGACATTGTTCATTTCGCCAACACCCGGGGTGCCGACAAGATAATGTATGCCGGCTATTTTCCCATGGGTTTATCCTTGGAAAGAATCTTCGCAGACATGCCGGATGTGCCTTTTAAGGACGAAGTGTGGCCCAAGTTTTTGCATGAGAATGCCCGAAGGGTCTTCAAGCTTTAAACCCCTGCAGTTATAGGTGGCGTCGCCGCATGTCAGCCGCGTGCATGCCTACAACCCCGGTGACTCATTCATTTACGGGTAAAAAATGGAGATCGTGTCGACGATACACGCAGGGCGGTCGGCACCTTGGGCAGTAATGGTGACGCGAATGGTAGCCTTGTACCCGCCTTTGTTTTCCTCTACCGCAATAATTTCGCCCGTTGCGGTAATGTCCGAATTAACAGGTACGGGAGCCGGGAAACGAATTTTCTCAGTGCCGTAATTAACGCCCATTGATACGTTGTCCACTTGAATAAGATCGGGCAGAAAGCAGTTAGCTAAAGATAGCGTGAGATAGCCGTGGGCAATGGTTGTACCAAAAGGCCCTTGGGCAGCTTTCTCGGGATCTACATGAATCCATTGATGATCGCCGGTCGCCTCTGCGAACTGATTGATACGTTCCTGGGTGACGCAAAGGCTCGCCGTAGGGCCTAGTGTTGTACCGGTCATATTCATAAGGTCTTTCGGATGGGCGACTTGAGTGGTAGACATGTGGAGTACTCCTAGGGGGCCGTGGGCAACGATCACGGATAGGAAAAGGGTTGCCGGGGTTGATGCGTTATCTGAGGAGTCCGATACTGGCGGCAGATTTCTTTTAGCGCAAATACCCGTATCACGTATTTAGACGATGTTATGCGTTGGCTTTATTGGGAGGGTAATGCTTGATGGATAGGGATGCTCGGATGCGGCAATACGATGGCAAGGTGGTGGTGGTAACAGGAGGTGCGGGGCATATTGGTCGCGCTATCTGCCAGAGCTTTTTAGATGAGGGCGCACAAGTTATTGCTTGTGGGCGCCATGATCCGCAGCACCCCATAGGTAGCGGGGAAAAACAGGCCACGTTCTTCGCGGCCGACCTGCGGGATGCTGAAGGTTCGCAATCCCTCGTTAACTTCGCTGTGCAGCGATTCGGCCGAATTGACATTCTCATCAACAATGCCGGAGGCAGTCCTCCCGTTGAGGCTGCTAAGGCCAGCCCCAGGCTGACTGAAAAAATTGTGGCACTCAATCTAGTGGCCCCCTTAGTGCTCTCTCAGCAGGCCCATGTGGCTTTGTCAGCCAATGAATCCCCAGGGTGTATTGTTAATATTGCAAGTGTCAGTGGGGTAAGGCCCTCACCTGGCACGACTGCGTATGGCGCGGCGAAAGCTGGGTTGCTCAGCAGTACCCGTTCATTAGCCATGGAGTGGGGGCCGAATATTCGTGTCAATGCTATTGTCGTTGGGCTGGTGCATAACGACGCGGGTATTGACCATTATGGCGGTGCTCAGGGTTTTCAACGGGTGGCTGATATGTTGCCCTTGAAACGTATGGCGGCGCCTGAAGACGTGGCTAACGCAGTTCTTATGCTGTGTGATGCCAAGGCTGCGTATATCTCAGGTGCAGCGTTAGAGGTGGACGGGGGTGGAGAGGTGCCCGTCTTCCTCCATCTTGCTAGCGAGGCTGCTGCAGCCAAATAGGTGATGTCCAGGCGCGTTCGCGAATAGTGGGGGTGTAAAACGCTTCTTCACTGGCTATACGGCAGCAGTTTTTAAAGGCGTTGTCAGCAGCACCTAGGGCCTCGGCCCTTAGGGTTGAAGCCGCCAGCTGATCAGGACAAGCCGCAGAAAGTGGGTTCACCCCCAGCTTTTGACATTGCAGTGTGCTCCAGCGGCAGCTGGGTGTTTCTAGCACTCGCACGTAATAAAAAGCAGACTGATTGGGGGTTGGATCAGGGTCACTCCAGACAGCACATAAACTGGCGCTCCCTTGAGCTGTCGCAGCGCAGGTATGGGGGTCTACGCCAAGTCCATCGACCACTGCACCAGCGACATCGTAGGTGCGTTCATGAGTAGCGCCCTTGTCATCAACCCAACCCTTTATAATTTGGAGGCGTTCCAAGGGATTGCTGGGGAAATTCTCCGAACCTAAGTCCCGCTGCGCAGAAACGTAGAATTGTGGGTATTCGTCGTTAAGCGGTTGGCTGAGAACCCCTCCCATAGGCACGCCATTTTCATAAGCAAAAGGAATAGCGGCTGGATTTTCGCAGAGATTTTCTGGGTAATTTCCGGCAAAGAAGCGAACAATAGGGCGTGTTCCGGAGGTGGCATAGGCCTCTCTGCGGCGCATGGCGTCAAAAAGCGCATCGCGCCTATTTTCCTCCGCCCACACGACCGCGAGGCCCCCAGGATTGGATACAAAATGATCCTGAATGTTGCGAAATCCTGCGTCTCTAGAGCCCAGATGACCAACATAAGCACGTTCTTGAGCGCCCCCAGCAGTCGCGGTGTGGGTATCGGTACTGCCGATAAACCCGGGCATGAAAGGGTTTAATCCCAGGGTCGTTTCAAGGGCTAGTCCATCTTTGAGCACATTACGCATCATGTTTCGACGGTGAAAAGCCTCTACACCCACGGCTTTACCCTGTTCGGAGCGCATCTTGCCTTCGACGGAGCCCAGCATGTGAAGGTTGTCGGCGGGAATCTGCTCGAAGTCACACAGCTCATCCTCGGTATCTACGCCTATCCCTTGGAGGCGATCAAACCGACACTCCGAGGCTCCTTTATGCTGAATTAATTCAACTAGCGGTTCTAAAGCTCTTCGATTCTGTAATTCTTCGAGGTTAGCTGGGTCAGGAAACATCAGACCGCCCCCAAGGTTGCTGTTATGAGGTATCGCCATAACATCGCAGCCATTGTTTTTATCTAGACATTGTTCACGCAGTTGCCGCCACAGTTCTGGTACCTGATTACCGCTGTCAAAAACAGAAATGGGGTTCTCAGTAACGGTTTCATTACGGAAAATCACGTTGCGATGTAAGTTGGCAGCTTCTTGTCCTTGCGTGTACTCATAACCCACAAACGCACTGAACTCACAGCCTTTGGACGTATCGTTATGACGCTCGGCAGCTTCTCGAATATCCTTCCAGACACCCGTTGCCGCTTTAGTGCAGTCGCCAAGATCGCAAATAAATGAGCGTTCGGGTGCAACACCGTCCATGCCCCCTGAGAGTGTCCATTGTGAGGCCGCGTACAACTGTACCCAGAGGTTTTTTGTCCGGGACATGATGCAGGTTGGGGCCCACCACGCCCATGTTCCCCAATCGCTATCGCACAAGGCCACTTCTCCTAGAAACTGACCGTGATCAGTCACAGCAGCAAAGTCGATGGCCCTATCAATACGCGCTTCGATCGTCTGCTCACCAAAGGGGTCGGGAAGGGTAATCAACTCACCCTTGGCATACCGATAAGCACCATCAGGATCATTTTTCTGATTCGATAGGAATGAGTCAAAGGAGTACCGAGTGTGAATGTGTAAGTCGCCAAAAAAAGGCTGCCGCTCAGCCACGAAGTGGTTGCAAGGTTCTGCTGCGAGGCTGGAGTGTCCTACCAAAGTACATAAAACAGCGGTTAGGGTCTGGGCCTTAAGTTTATAAAAGTTTTGGGTGGTCATAATGGAGCTCACAAATCCTTATAAAGTGCCTTCATCTCTTGGGACTTGAAACGTTCGGCGGCCGGTCAGATTAATGATTAAATAGGCCAAAATACCCGCGAAAACTCCTGCCCAAAGACCTTTAAAAACGCTGTAATGCATTGGCGTAAAGCTATGAATTGAAACTGTTTGAAGCAGTAGCAACGTGGCGGCCGCCGCGATCAACCCAAAACTAGCCGCCAGGACGACGAACCTAAAGTAACTCTCAGTAAGGGTGACTAGTGCCTGAGTTAATGGCGTGGGCGCTGACAGAACCTCGAAGGCGAGCGAATCGGCTGTTAGCTGTTTGCGCTGAATAGGTATCAGTATCAGTGTAACGATCACCGCTAGCAGAAAACCGGTTATCAACAAATCCAAAGCGAATCCGCCGGATGGATTCCAGAATTCTAGCTGCGTCTTATCGCGAAATAGCAGCCAGCAAATAAGGCCATTGGCCAGTGCATTGGTCACAGCATTGGTCACCGTATTCCGCCAGAGATATTGCCGCCAAGCGGCTGTGTCTAGTGGAGTTTGCAAAAGCTGTCCTCAAATTGTAAGGGAGGCGGGTAGGCACGTTGCGCAACCGTGCTCTAAAAAAGCCCCTCTGTTCGCATCATGGCGTCGTGCGCGCCGTCACAATAAATTAGGGACCCCGCAATAAAAGCGGCTTCGGGAGATAGTAAAAAGCGAATGAGTTGTGCGACGTCATTGGCTTGTCCGGGGCGGCCTATAGGAATGGACGCGACAAATTCCTGAATGGCTGAGCCATAGTCTTCACTCTTCGCAACCGCTTCGGTCATCGGTGTTTCGATATAACCCGGCGCTATCGCGTTGAAGCTGACCCCACGACGTGCATAGTCAGGAGCAACTCTACGCATCCATCGAGCTACGGCTTGTTTGCTACCGGCGTAACATTCATGGCCATTACTGGTTTCGGCCAATTTCCTAGCCTTAATATCATCGTTGTCTAACAAGGATTCAACTAGGGCTTCGTTGTGACACATTGGCGCTGAGTTAGAACTGATGGCAATTATTCGACCGCCGGGAATAATCGCGTCGACAAGGCCCTCAATCACGGCACGGGTGCCAAAATAGTTAATGGCGAGTATTTTTTCGGGCTCTGGAAAGTGTGAGGCGACACCGGCACAGGTAATTACACCGTCAATCTTTGAGTACTTGCGGCGAACTTCCGCGATGGCTGCGTCACGCGCTCCCTCATCGCCGAGATTTGCCAATATGTCGGCATTTTGAATATCTAGGGTAACGACTTTGTTGCCCTGATCAATCAGCAGCTGTCGCGTTGCGGCGCCTATGCCCGAGGCTCCGCCGGTCATAATATAAATTGCCATAGTTAAATCTCGCTTAAGCTTTGGGTTTTAGTAACTGCGATTGGATGGCACTGCCGGGCAAGGCAGCCATTCCACCATCAACCTCTAAAATTTTTCCGGATATGAAACTGCTGGCACTAGAAGCAAGATACAGCGCCGCGAGCGCAATATCCGTGGGTTGTCCAAGGCGCCCCTGTGGGATCCATCTCACCGTTGCCTCAAGTTGAGCAGGGTCCTCGGTGATAAACGCTGTGGCAGGGGTTTCTATCGCACCGGGGGCGATCCCGTTCACTCGAATTTTGGGCGCCAGTTCGTAGGCGAGGACCCGTGTCATTTGATCAAGCCCGGCTTTGGCTGCGGCATAGGCAGCCATATGTCGATCAACCATCCAGCTCATCGCTGAGGATATGTTAACGATTGCCGCGTCTGGAGATGCGTGTAATAACGGTAAGGCTTCATGGATCAGACCATACGCGGCACTGAGGTTAATATCGAGGGTGTGTTCGAAGCGTTGTTTGTTCACTTTAGCCAAAGAACCGTAACCCTTGCCCGGAGAGCCCGCATTGTTAACCAAGATATCGAGTTGGGGTAAATCGCCCTTTAGGCTAGAGATTGCGCCGGCAATGGCAGCTTCATCGGTAATGTCACATGGAAATACGTGCGCTTTTCGGCCCTGGGCCCTGACATCTGTGGCGACTTGCTTGAGATCGGATTCGGTGCGCGCGAGCAAAACTAGGTCAGCACCCATCTCTGCAAAAGCGGTGGCAATTCGGGCGCCGATACCTTTCCCTGCTCCAGTGATCAGTGCGGTTTTACCATCGAGACGAAAAAAATCTGTAAGCATGCTATTTATTTCTCAAATTGCTTAGGGGGCTTTAGTCCATTTAGGCTTGTGGCCGACAGTGGCTCCACGATAGAACGAAGTCCCCACCAAGGGAAATAACTAGAACCTTTCGAGGTTAGTCTGAATTGATGATGGATTGAAGTATGGCAGAGTTAACGGGGAAGTCGGCACTGGTTACGGGTGCTGGGGTAGGAATTGGTCGGGCTATCGCCTGTGCCTTAGCGCGAGAGGGGGCAAGCGTGTTGGTTGTCGACTTCAATGGTGACACCGCGCAAGAAACAGCCGAGCTGATTCGCGCTGCGGGGGGCAATGCGCTCGCCCATGTGGCGGATGTGAGTGATGAGCCTCTTGTGGCGAACATGGTCGAGGCGGCTGTTGATGCCTTTGGCAGCCTGCAGGTGGCTTGTAATAGTGCGGCGGTCAGTCGTGGATCCGGTCCCATTCACAACTTTACTCGTGAAGTGTTTGATCAGACACTAGAGCTGTGCCTGACTAATACATTTTTATGCATGAAGCATGAAATAGACCACATGTTGGCCCACGGTGGTGGCAGTATTGTCAACATATCGTCCAACGCCTCATTGCGAGGGCAGCCTTACAATACCGCCTATGCGGCGGCTAAAAGCGGTGTCAACTTGCTGACCAAGAGCAGTGCTTCGGAGTACGGCCACAAGGGCATTCGTATCAATGCGGTTTCTCCCGGTGTCATCAGGACCCCGGGGGTTGAGCGCTATTTTGAGGAGCAACCAAAAATTGCGGAGGGGCTGAAACAGGCGGCAGCCATGCGCCGTTTAGGTGAACCCGAGGAGATTGCCGAGGCGGTCTGCTTTTTGGCTTCGGACCGGGCCTCTTTCATCACCGGTCAGCTGCTCAGTGTTGATGGTGGCGCCGCGGTTAAATAAAGCCTTAACCCAAATTAACCTGACCCCCATCCAAAGCGATTGACTGACCGTTGACGAAGCGCGACTCAGGACTGCAAAGGGTTGCCACAAATTCGCCGATGTCCTGTTCACAATCGCCTATGCGCTGTTGTGGAACGGTTTTCATGAAAGCCTCCGCCTCCTCGGGGCGATATTTTGCCCAAGCGGCCAGCGCCGGCGACTGAGCCAGAGGAAGTATCGTGTTGCTGCGAATGCCCAAGCCGCCCCATTCATTGGCGGCTGCACGGGTCAGGGCTCGGATAGCTTCTTTCTCCGCAGCATAAACGCCGTAATTGCTGCTGTCCCAGCGCATGGCAGCCGAGGATGCCAAATTAATAATATTGCCACCACCGGCGGCGACCATGTGCGGCTGCACCAGTTGCATAAGTCGCAGGGAGGCAACGGGGCCAACACGAAGTCCGATCTCAAACCCTTCAATGGACGCCTCTAGTAACGAGGTGATTTGTGCTGATACCGCATTGTTGACCAGAATGTCGAGTCGACCAAAGTGCTCAGCCGCTGATGACACCAGATCTTCCAGATCTGAAATTACACCAATGTCGCACTGGAGTGCGATGCCATCGGTGCCAAAGCGGTCTTTGATGGTGGCTATAGTACGTTCACATTTTTCGAGGGTCCTGCCGACCGCAACAATCCGAACCCCTCGCTTGGCTAAACTTAGGGCGATTCCTTCTCCAACACCTTGACCCGCTCCGGTAATGAGTGCGACTTGGTCAGTGAGTGGCTTATCCATAAAGATTCCTTAAACGATGCGTTTATCTGAAAGGTGAACAACTTCTGAGCGATCTAAATCGAGGAATCGCTCACTGCTTTTAGTGAGCTGTTCGATGTGTTCCCACATTCGCGCTTCATTATTACCGTCAGCAAAAAACGCGCTCATTGATTGGCTCGCTTCAGGAGGAAAGTATTCCTCTACAATTCCGTCGAAGTGGGGTTCACCGCTGCTAGTGACAAGATTCTGGCGATAGCCCAGCGTGTTTTGGGTGTTCAGGGCAATGTCGGTATGTTCTTCTAGCCAGTATTGCTGTAACTGCGCTGAGGTGAGTCCTGCGCGGCGCTGGAAGCAACATAACTGGAGTGTTCCAGCGAAGGTTTCCCCAACGGCGAATTCTGGCTGCAGTGGCGTGGTCCCCTCGCACAGATAGGCTACGCCCCCCAGCTTTTCCGTAATCGGGGCAATCGCGAGAGCCCTGGTTATTTGGCTATCCACGTCTATGGCCAATCGCCCAGTGGGTAAGCATCCCATGGGGTCCCGTGTCCACATTGCGGCCTTATTGCTGTGTTCATCCGATCTGGCGAGGGCTGCCATGGTGATGCCCTCATAGTTGAGCAGCGCACTGTGGGTTTGCTCTGGATTAGGAACCGTGTCGAAAAAAATAATCTGTAATCGGCAAGTTGCGGCGCTCATCGTGGAAAGTACTCTTTAACAATGCGCTTTTTGAGTAGTTTGCGCAGGGCGTTACGGGGCAAGGGCTTTTCGGTGAAAGTCACGTATGCGGGCACTTTAAACGCGGCCAGCTGTTGCTTGCAGTGATCAATAACGGCTTCATGATTACCTTCGCTGAGCAAGGCTACTTGTATAACCGCAGCAACCGCTTCGCCCCATTTGGCGTCTGGCTTGCCAACGACGGCTGCATCAAGACAGCCAGGTAGCGTCATAAGACAGGCTTCAATCTCGCTGGGATAAATGTTTTCGCCGCCGCGAATGATCATGTCTTTGACGCGGCCGCAGATAAACAGCAAGCCTTCATCGCTGATGTATCCGATATCTCCGGTGGCTAACCAACCCTCATGTAAGCCCTCACTGCTACCGGTATAGTAATGTTGAATCGCCGCACTGGAGCGAACATGGATTTCTCCTGGGGCGCTTGGCGCTGCGGGTTTGCCGTCCTCACCGAGAAAGCGAAATTCCATGATGGGGGAGGGAAAGCCGCTGGCGCTAGGGCGATGCTCGCAAAAATATCCAGTAAACGCCGCACCGGTCCCCAGAGTTTCAGTCATACCCCAGCCTCCTCCGGGAAAGGCGGCCCCTGCCTTACTGGCATATAGCTTTGATAGCGCCGCGGGAGTTGCCGCGCCGCCTGAGCTGACATTGGTTAACTGTTCGGCATCTCTGGGGTTGAGTTCAGGGTGAGCAAGCAGCTCCATCATCATAACCGGGGCGCCCATTAGTACGGTGATGTCCTCTTGCCTGAGCAGCCGAAGTGCTTCATTGGCATCCCATTTGTACATGAGATAGAGGCTTCGGCCGTGGTGCATGTTGACAATAAATTGGGAGAACAGCCCGCTAATATGGAATAAAGGAACCGCTAACAGTGTTTTAGGCGGTGTCGATGAGGCGAGTTGGATGTTCATGGCATCCTGATTCGTCATGTAGGTCGCTGCACCAATAAACTCTAGATTCATCAGCGCTTGGCAGCAATTAAAGTGCGACAGCAGAACGCCTTTAGGCCGCCCCGAAGTCCCTGACGTGAACATGAGAATGGCAGGGGCATGAGCATCAATTGGGGGAGTAGTCATGGGCTCTGGACGCACGGAGTCCATCACAACAGAAAAATTAGTTTGCTGAGATGTATCGACATCGCCGTCGACGATGAGGGCTGACATGTCATGCCGGCTTTCACACACGAAGGCCCATCTTGGGCCGTCACAAATCAGCAATTTCGCTTCGCTGTCCTCGAGTCCCTGCTCGAGCTCTGCGCCTCTGCCCCAGCTATTTAGCGGTACGGCTACGGCCCCCACGTTGATAATCGCCACAAAAGCGACGAGCCACTCGGGACGATTGCGCATCGCTATGGCCACCGGTACTCCCGGACCCACACCCTTTTCGTTAACCATCCAATAGCTAAGTTGATCTACCGCGGTAAAAAATTCATCAAAATTCCAGCACTTACCCTGATATTGGAGGAGCAGCTTATCCCCGTGCTGACGGCCATTATTTAGGTAGTCGCTGAGATGTGTGTAGGCCTTTGAGAAAGTTTTTAGGGCATGGCCCTCGATCGCACATGTAGTCACCTCAAACGGTGCGCCGGGTCCTGTGAGTTGCGCAACAGCGTCGTGGTAGGGTTGAGTGAATAGGCTCATAGGGTGAGTCCTAGCTCCGATTGGGTGATCGACGAGGTTGCTATGTTGGGCGGTCATCGAGGCTTCGTCATGGTCTTTTTAGCCTATCAGGGATTGTTGCCATGCGTTGACCTGCCTTCCAGCCCACCAGTAAGGTGCAGGTTCTCTTGGCAACAGTAGCGCCACCTCTGTCATGCAAACACCGCTCACACAACTTCTGGGTTGCCGGTACCCCATTATCCAAACGGCTATGGGATGGGTCGCAGATCCCACTCTGGTCGCCGCGACCGCCAATGCCGGTGGCTTCGGCTTTCTGGCCGGTGCGGTAATGACACTGGACGAGATTGAAGCGGGGATCTTAGCGATAAAGTCTCGGACCGATGCGCCGTTTGGGGTCAACTTTCATATGTATGTGCCTTTTGCTGAGGACATTGTTGACCTGTGTATCGAACACAAAATTAGGGCGGTAAGTTATAGCCGCTCACCTTCCGCACGAAGTGTAGAAAAACTCAAGGCTGCAGGTGTGGTTTGCATACCGACCGTAGGGGCTTTCAAGCACGCGGTAAAAGCAGTAGACCTCGGCGCTGATGCCCTGGTTATTCAAGGTGGAGAAGGTGGGGGACATACAGGGTCTGTGGCCACCAGCATTCTGTTAGGACAAGTTCGCAACGCCGTAACAGTACCCATCGCCGCAGCTGGCGGATTTCGTGATGGTGGTGGACTGGTTGCCGCTCTCGCTATGGGTGCGCAGGGCATTGCCATGGGCACGCGGTTTCTGTTGACTCAGGAATCTCCGGTGCCTGACGCGACCAAGGCGGTTTACCTGCAGACGCCACCAGAGCACATTGTGGTCAGTACGCGCCTCGATGGTTTGCCGCAAAGGATGATCGCGAACAGTTACCTAGAGCGCCTCATTGACGCCAGCCAGTTGGGACTGTTGATGCGTGCCTTGCGCAACGGGCTGGCGTTTACAAAAATGACAGGTAGCTCACTTTGGGACATGGTTAAGTCGGCCTGGCGTATGCGCCGCGGCGGCGAGTTGTCCCTGGGGCAAACGCTTATGGCGGCCAATGCACCGATGATGATTCAGGAGGCGATGGTTCATGGACGCCCGGAAGATGGCATTTTGCCATCGGGTCAGGTGGCTGGACTAATCGACGATCTGCCCACTGTCGAGGCGCTGATCAACGGGATCATGGCCGATGCCGAGAGTACACTTGAGGCACTGCAGGCGCACCGTAACGTTGATAACTCGCAGGATTAAAATGAGGACAACCCCGAATGGCGGCATTCACCACTAGCGTAACGGCAAATATTGGGCACATTATTTTTGACAAACCGCCCGTTAATGCCTTTGACAGCAGCGAATGGGCGGCGATTGCTACAGAGATTAACGCCTTAGGTTGTCAGAATGATGTGCATGTCATTGTCATTAGTGCTGAGGGGCGGGGTTTTTGTGCAGGTGTCGATATCAAAGAATTGGGTGCTCAACCCGAGATGATCGTGCCGGTAAACAAGGGTAACTACGATACATTTGAGGCTATTCACAAAAACCCCAAACCGGTGATTGTTGCGCTGCACGGGTTTGTCCTGGGTGGCGGTATTGGCATCGCTGGAGCAGCCGATATCATCGTCGCTTCAGAGTGTGCGACTTTTGGTGTTCCTGAAGTTGATCGAGGCGCTATGGGTGGCGGTGCGCACTTGCAGCGCATGTTTCCGGTGCAGAAGGTGCGGCACATGTATTTTACCGGCGAGTTTATTGATGCCCATGAAGCGTGGCGCCTGGGCGCTGTGGAAAAAGTTGTGCCCCGGGACAAATTACTGATCGAGGCAATGGCCATTGCCACGAAGATTGCCACTAAGAGTAGCGTCATGGTTCAGCTCGCGAAGGAGGCGCTTAACGGTATTGAAGATGGTGATCTTGAGGCCAAATATCGTCGAGAACAGGGTCTGACTCTCGAGGCCTACAGTTATAAAGATTCTCAGGAGGCTCGCGATGCATTTAACGAAAAGCGCGAGGTAAGTTTTAAGTCTGACGAATAGTTTACGAGGCTTCGCGGTCGAGTTTTTTCGAGGTGTTGGCCCCTAGGGAACGCCGAATAAATTTTTGAAGATAAGAAATGAGAACCCGCGTTCGCGGGTTCACTTGGACAGGATGATGAGAGAGCGCCCATGATTGAATATGAACAAGCATTGCGAGTTTGTGAAACATACATCCAATCACTAGTAACAAATGATGTTGATGCCATTCTCGCTTTGTATGCCAATGATGCAACAGTTGAAGACCCGGTAGGTACTGAGTCGCGCAAGGGGCAAGAGGCTCTGCGCGCCTTCTACACCGGAGCCGTCACTGGGGTGGTCGATGCGGTACTCACGGGAGAGCCTAGGCTGGCAGGCAACGAGGTCGCGTTCCCGTTTAAGGTGACTGCGGGGCAGCCTGGTGAAGAGGTTGAAATAAGTATCATTGATATTTTTCGCTTTGACACAGAGGGTAAGGTTGACCTGATGCGGGCTTTTTGGGGTGCCAATAATGTGGGCAGCAAATCCTGATTGCGATGCTTTGGCCTATGTTCTTCAGATCATATTCTCTGGGTGCGCCTCAATATTTAGTTGGGCACGCAGCCCGGGGGAGTGTTTGTGATTATCTTCTGCATGTTAGTTGCTGTTTGGTTGTGGCTGATGGTGCGTGCCAGCGTTGCTGAGTATCGCTACTACCGTGCCGTGTCGTACCACGAGCCTGAAGTTTGGGCAAAGTTGGGCGCCCCGCGTTACTGGCTTGCTCCTTTCCTATTGTGGGTGACACCCAGCCGTAAGCGTCTCCTAAATGCTATCGAAAATCCTCAGGTGGTTGCTTGTGAGCGCCGATTTAAAGTTTGGGGCCGACTGTTTTTAGCCTACGTCGTGACCGTATTACTCTTGTCGATCGCTTTTTTTAAATGGAATTAGGCGCGGGCATGGCGGCGGATAGCCCTCTGGTTTAAGGAGGGGTAGGCGGTGTTTATTTGCGGTTGATGGCAGCGAACGGTAGTACTGCCTGGCGTACCCAAACGTGCTAGTGGGTCTAAAATACGTTCAAAATGTGTCGACAATAGCCTGAAAGTCGAGGGACTGGCTGGGTCAAATTTATGAGTAGGTGACGACGCTTTTCAGCATGAGGCTGACAAGCATGGACTGGCGCGACACCCCAGTTTTGGCAAAAATTGAGCGCAGCTGTGCTCTCGCGGTATTCCTGGCAATGCCCAATTCCGCAGAAGCCTGATCTAAATTGGCCCCTTCAGCTAGAAGCTTTGCTAAGTTAACTTCCGCTTTGGTGAGGTTGTAAAGTGACATTAATATGCGCGTATCAATCTCGTAGCTGCGCTCGGGTTCATTAATGAAAACGGTCATATGAGCCGTGTGTCCAGGCTCCACCGTTTTATCGATCATCATGGGCTTCACTAGAATTTCTAAGTCTGGACGACCCGAGGGACGTTCTACTGCAAGTGCATTGGTAGGCGCCACATCCTGATTGCGTTGAGCAGTTACAATGGCTTCAATGAAGTCGTTAAACTTTCCTCGAGCAGTAGAGCTTTCGAGATAAATTTGTTCGTTGACAATGGTCAGCCCATCTTTTTCACGAATGATGTTGTCAGCCACAACATTTCGAGTGACAACTTTGCCGCGCTCATCAAGGGTCACAACACCAACGGACTGCCGAGTAATCGTCGAACTGTAAAGGCGCCGCTCCTTATCCAGTTGAATCAGCTGCATACCGTTCGCCACGGCCCGCTGGATGTGGGGTGCAAGTAGGGCTAGAAAGTCACGTTCTTCAGAGCCGAAATTATTAGTCGTTTTAGCACGACAAAATCGCACGCTAAAGCGTTGGCCGTTGGCATTACGCAGGTCTACGCCTACCATATGATGGATATCAATTGGCGCCATACAAAAACGATAGAGATCGGTGTTTTCGAGCTGGCTGTAGGAGATGCATTCGTCAAGACACACAACCTGACCCCAGGGAAGATTGGTCATGAGGTTCGATGTGTAATGGCGGTCGGTGTAGGGGTTGTCGTGGTCGTCGACAAAGGTTTTTTGTAACACGTCAGAAGACACGAAGAGTAAGCCGCCATCGTCGCCATGAGGCTCGCGCATAGTTATAGAGCCGAAATTACTGCCGATTAGGCGCCGTGTTTCCGCTAAAAAGCCGTTGTAGGGATCCTCTTCAATGTGGCCATCGTAGAGCAGCCCCAATAGCCGGGACAAGTCTTCCAAATTGGGTTGTGTCATCGAGTGAACTGCCTTAGACATCGATTGCTTCACGATAGCGCAGGGAAAATAAAGGTCAACGAAAACCTACGGCACTATGCAATCACTAAAAACGGGGGTGGCTCCCTCTAGGAGCCGTTAGAGCCTGACCGAATTTGACAGAAATTCTAGGCTTCGGGCGTTAAACAGTTCTGGATATTCCGTCATCACCCAATGCCCACAGTGGTTCAATAATTCAGCTTGAACCTGGCCGCTGCTCTGGAGCATTTTCCAAACCCCAGTGGCGGGGCAAAACTTGTCTTCAGTGCCCCAAAATACCAGCATGGGCTGATCGAGGTGGCTCACTTGGTTGCTGAGGTCTGGAATGGCCATGGTCGCCAGCACGTGACTGTTTTGAGTTTGTAGCGTGTTCCAGCGCTCGTCAATGAGTTCTTCATCAATTATCTCTGGATTATAAACCAATAATATCAATAGCTTGGCTAGAATATCTCGAGTAAAATCTGGAGATCCCATGGGATACTTCACCATGGTCTGAATGCCTTCCATGGCAAAGTAGTCCTCACGGGATTCGATGCCACCGGGTGCCATTAAAATGAGCTGAGCGACCCGTTCCGGCTGCTGAAGAGCCATGCCTAGTGCCACCGCACCGCCCAAAGAATTGCCGACAAGGGTCACGGTTTGAAGCGCCAGGTTATCCAGCAGTGCCGTTAAGCCGTCGATAAAAAACGCTAATGTGTAGTCAACATCGGTGGGTTTATCTGTTTTGCCGTAGCCCCATTGGTCATAGACCACACAGCGGTAGCCGGCGGTTTGAAACCCTGGAATGTTGTGTTTGAAATTACTCCAGCCACTGGCACCGGGGCCGCTCCCATGAATGAATACCAAGACGCCTTTGGTGTCGCCGTTAGCGGGGTGGTCGGTGTAGTGTAAAGATAAGCCCTGGGGCGTCGTCAGAAACTGAGGTTCAGCAGTATTCATGGACATCAAACAAAAACGTCCTGATTTTCAATGCCGAGTTGCATAGCGCCGAGGTTACGGGCAAATCCGGTCGGATTATTCGCGACGTGACAGCGAGCAATATGAATATCGTGCCAAAGATTCTGCAGCGGATGGTCGTTGAATACGGCTCTTCCGCCTGCGACATCAAAGAGGGTATCAACCGCGGCAATGGCTTTATCGATCACAAGAGAGGCTTGATATCGAAATAGCACACGCTCCTCGATCGAAGGCTTCCAGTCGCTGTCTTCCATTTTGTCGAAATTGTGAAACATGACGGCTTCCAGTTCGGCAATGGTATTCATAACTTGTGCAATACGCGTTTGCGTTTCTACGTCACCGGCGAGCTTTGTCGGATCGCTTGTGGCCGATGCGGTCCGGGTTTCAATAAATATTTTGAGCGCTTTTTTCAAGGCGCCGATAGCGGCCGAATTTACCACCCGCACGAAGGTTTGCGCCCAGGATAGGTTGTAGATAGGGTTTTCTTGCTCGTTGACGCAGTTGAACCCGTCCATTTGTTTATGGGTTCGATGCTCAGGAACAAAAATCGGCGTCTCAATAACGACATCGTTAGAACCGGTGCCCTGAAGGCCCATCACGTTCCAGGTGTCTTCAATGACATACTCATCTCGGGGCACCAAAAAGGTGCGATACCCGTCCCCTGGGATAACACCGCCCAGTAGAGCCCAGCTGCAGTGCTCTGAACCGGAGCTCCAGCCCCAGCGACCGCTGAGCATAAAGCCGCCATCACAGCTCGCCGCTTTGGCGCCAACGGGATTATAGGAGCTGCTCACCAGCGTGTTGGGATCATTCTCGTAGACCTCTCGCTGCGCCTCTTCAGACATGAGTGCGATTTGGAAGGCATGAACGGCAATGATGCCGCTCGCCCATGCGGTGCTCATGTCTGCCTCGGCAATTCGTATCTGTTCGCGGAAAAACTCCTGAGGTCGCTGTTCTTGGCC
>CALKNZ010000005.1 GCA_938091995.1 uncultured Luminiphilus sp.
CGGCTGCCAGCCGCGGCAGGCAAAGTCGCCCCCTGCTCTCGCGGCGGGCACAACCACAGTTGCCGCAGCTGAGCAGCGGAGCGCACGGAAAGAGAATCTCGGATCAGCTTGAGCCACTCGGCAAACGCAATACGCAACGGATTATAGGTATTGATATCGGTTAGCAGACCGTACTTCACCTTAGCCACCTCGGGCTCAAAAGTGCCAAACATTCGGTCCCAAATAATTAAAAAGTTACCGTAGTTCTTGTCGACGTACTCGGGGTTGGAACCGTGATGGGCGCGATGGTATGAGGGGGTCACAAACACCCATTCTAAGGGTGCCCAAAGCTTGTTAATCACCTCGGTGTGGGTCCAAAAGCCATAGATCGTGGCTATAGCACCAGCACTGGCTATCACGAGCGGATCGAAACCGAGTAACGGCAGTGGCCAGAAAAAGAGCACCTTGGTGAAAGGCCCTGTGGGGGACTGCCGCAGTGCGGTACCAAGGTTCATGTGCTTGCTGGAATGGTGCACCACATGAGCACACCACAGAAATCTCACTCGGTGCTGGGCACGGTGGTACCAATAAAAAGTAAAGTCGATGGTGATGAAGGTTAGCAGCCAACCCCAAGGCCCGGCCGGCATATCGAAAATCCGAAACTGGTATAGCCAAAGATGCAGCCCAACAAGCATACCGGCGATGGCAAGGCGCACCACGATATTTATACCAAGCTGGGACATGGAGGCGCCAAAGTCTTTGATCGCATAAGCGTTTTGCCCACGCAAGCTGGTCCAGGTGGCCTCGGCAACCATCAATAGCGCAAATATAGGCAGTGCCATAATCACTAAATTCATGGCGCGAGTGTAACTAAGTTTTGCCGTGGCGTCTGATGGTGACCATTATATTTGGCAGGCACTAACACCTAGGGTTGAGAGGCCATTGGTGATCTGTCAGGCGTGTCTCCATCACCGACCATTGCAGCAATCACACCGCAATGAACGCCAGCAGCGATGCTTTCCGCCGCACCCACAAGCCCATGCCCCCCCATCATTACTGTGGGATATATCGCGTGTGTCTGCGCTTCAATAGCCCTATACAATGCCAAGGTCCGGCACAGCCACCCCAGCCTTAAAAAAAACAACAGCCTAAAGGAGGCGTCCATGAAAAATAGATTACGCATAGTAGGGCTGGCCTCATTTCTGTTTGGATGCTTCCTAGTGCAGCAACTTGCCGTTGCAGACACGCAACAGGTTGAGGCGCAGCAGGCTGCCAATAATACGAGTCCTCCGATTATTGAATACCTTTGGCAGTCCACCGGACCCGAATTTACCGAGCAACGGCTGGCCGAAATTGCTACCGCGTTAAATAAGCGCATTGATACGCAAGGCTACGAGGTCATTACTGCCAATATTTTAAGACCTCAATTTGAAACTGAAGATTATGACTTGATATGGGTATTTCTGTGGTCTTCTGAAGACGCCCGCAACCAAGCCTGGGCGCACTGGAACGAATTTCAGGCTACCGATTGGCAGCGAGAGACAGCAGGGGTTCTAAAACCTGAGTCGGTCAGGAGCTTTTTGTACGATTTGTTGTGGGGATATAAAAGCCCAGAGCTGAACTTGGTAGCAGGAGATACTTTTTTCTCAACCTTTCATTTCTGTAGCTTTGAAGGAACTCATGGCCATGATGCATTGCAGGCCTTCAAAGCCCAGTACAACGACTGGCTCTCGCAAAACGCTGATTTCATGCGATATGGGTACCTAACACTCAAAGCACGCTTCGAACTAAAGGATACTGATTTCGTCTGGCTCGATATTTTTAACCATGAAGTCACTCGTCAGGCCAAAGCAGAGCATTGGAGCGGAACTGAAGCCCAGAAGCTCTGGGAGCAAATGACGTCTTGCGATGAATTTCAGTTTAGCAGCACTAAGATACGTAGCTAAACGGATCTCAGTAACACAGCGCCGACTACAGTCAGTGTGTATAACGATATTAACGCCGATAAAAGCCGCCCAAGGGCCCTCAACTTTAGGTTTCTTAGCCGGTTCACCGAACTCCTGAACGAGTATTCAGTACCGCTCGTAGGGACTCTGATTATTTGTCATACCCAACTCAGCTCGTTTTACCAGAAAAATATTCCAAAGTCTGGGTTGCACTGGCACTATCTACCGCCTACCCCGTTTTTAAAGCGCCCTCTCGCACCACAGCAGAGTAGACCCAATGCCAGACAAGTTAACTCTGATTACCGACCTCGAATCGCTTTCACATGAGGAAGCGATCGCCTTCATTAATGACCTACCCTTTGCCTATTATCGTGCTGACTTAGAGGGACAGGTGCTTGCCGCTAGCACGAATGCGGTGCAACTGTTCGGCTACGACCGTGTTGAAGAGATTATCAACGTCAACATCGGCGACTATTACGTGGAACCTAATGGCAGAGAAAACTTTATGACTGCCTTGACTAAAGGCGCGGGTGTCGTCGAAAACTATGAAGCTGAGATGTGCGGGCCTAAGGGCAATTTTTGGATCGCTACAACCGCCAAAATTATTTACGACGCGCAGGATACGCCCATTGCAATTGAAGGGCTGGCGCAAGATGTGACGGAACGCAGGAAGATTTTTGAGAATCCGGGACAAGGGACCCGCTTTTTTGAGGCATTTGCAAGTGCCGCCGATCTTGGTGTCGGCATCACAAAAACGAGTGGTGAAGTCATATTTGCCAATGAACAAATGTTAGGTCTAATTGGGTTAACTCGGATTGAGTTGGAAACGACTCATATTCTCGCTGCAATGGATCCCAAACTGCGTGCAGTCGCAGAAACCTCTATCGCAACAGTTCTTAATGGGGGTTCTGTGCATCAGCAGGAAGTACTGGTTTCTACTGAAGGGAAGAAGGCCTGGCGTAGCTTCTCTATTTTTCTGATGGAACATCCAACACTAAAAGAGCTCTATCTCTGCATAACCATTCAAGACATCTCGGCGAGAAAGGCTCAAGAGATGCAGCTTATTCAGTCTTCAAAATTGGCTTCACTGGGCGAGCTGGCAGCCGGTGTAGCCCATGAGATCAACCAACCGCTCAATGTTATTCGTCTTGCGGCAGTGAATTTACGAAATTACCTCACTAAGGTGTCATCTCTCGACCACAAAGCTGAAGAAACCTTAATGCGGATCAATAACCAAATTGAGCGCGCAGCCAATATTGTGCGCCAACTATTATTGTATGGGCGCGAAGCCGAAGATGAAGAAAATTACTGTGATCCACTGACAGCACTAGAAAATATCGCTCAAATGACCCGGCAAACACTCAAAGTAGATAATATCGCCCTCACCATTGACGACCTAAACCGGCCATTAACCCTGCCCTGCAACCTGATTAAATTTGAACAGGTCCTTATGAATCTTGTTGGCAATGCAAAAGATGCCATTATTGACCGCCGCAAGCACACTGGTAACAACAACCTTTCGGGCAGTATCGCCATTACACTGCATGCCAATAGCGATTCCCTTGAGTTGAAAGTTACCGACAATGGTAGGGGCATTCCTCATGATCTAAGAGATAGCATCATGGAACCTTTTGTCACCACGAAGGCTGTGGGCTCTGGTACGGGCCTAGGTTTATCGGTGAGTCAAGGCATTGTCACTGCTGCCGGGGGTAGCATGAGGTTTTTAGACGTTTCAGATGGTGCCTGCGCGCAGGTGATTATGCCACTTGCTGCCCAATCAGTAAGCTCCGCTGCAGCGAATTAGCCTATTTGGCAAACCCCATACCATGACGACAACGCTACGTTTAATGAATGGAAATTTGGCTACGGTCCGACTGGGCACATGACAGAATGGTGTTGGGTGGAAACGGCCCATGACAGGTAAAGGCCCCCACTGTCACTCTGCCAGCGGAGGAGCTCTACAAAGGACTAAATCCGTGACCAACCTTCAGCCTATGTCAAAAATGTAGCGTCATAGACCGAGTTGAACACCGGTGCTGTTTACGCAGCATGCTCACAGATTCATGCTAAACCGCCCTCAACCTAGTAAGAGCCCACAACCATGACAGATTTGAATAAAAAAGTTTTCTGGATTACCGGCGCCTCATCGGGCATTGGCAAAGCACTAGCCATAGAGGCGGCAAAGAGCCCCTGTGCCATTATCTTATCGGGACGCCGTGAAGATGCGTTAACACAACTTGCCGACGCGTTGCCCGTAGATTCACTGGTATTACCCTTTGAGGTCACCGACTATGATCAGCTTGCCGATATCGTTGACAGCGCTTGGGCATGGCGAGGTCAGGTCGATATTCTTATTAATAACGCAGGGATCAGCCAGCGTTGTGTCGCCATAGATGCGAAACCCGAGATCTACACAGAACTTATCAACATTGATCTCATCGCCCCCATTTGGCTGACTCAGCTACAACTGCGCCGCATGGCAGACGCTGGGGGTGGCCATATTGTAGCGATCAGTTCTGTAGCTGGCCGTATTGGTGCACCACTGCGAACCGCTTATTGCGCCGCGAAACATGGGCTGATTGGCTATATGGACGCCCTGCGAAGCGAAGTAGATAAGCCTCACAATATTCGCGTCACCAACGTACTGCCCGGCTCAGTCGCCACAGATGTGGCCCGTAATGCCATCACCGGAAATGGTAGCCGACGAGGTCAGTCTGACGCTGTGATTGATGCCGGCGATGACCCCCTAGACTGTGCTCGAGCAATATTGAACGCGGTAAAAGATGACCTACCTGAACTGATTTTTGCGAAGGAAATGGAGTTGGGACTGGCACAACTTCGCCACGCAGATCCCGTTGCATTTTTTGAAGCGATGGCCGACTTTGGCGCTCAAACGGTCGATCACTATTGGACCGAAAAAACGGGTTTTCCGGGGGATTAAAGATTTGCGTGATACCCCCGTAAACAGTCATATGATGGCACTGGCGTTAACTCAATACTCTGAAAAATAACAGTTACAACGAGCACTAGCCTTATGGAGCCCATAAGTTGCCGCACCCAAATTAGACGCGGGTTAAAAGCACCGCTACTCTAGAGCCACGACTCAGTCTTCAGGAAGTGTTCTATGAGTACAACAGCTATTGTTCTCCTCTCTACGACCGCAGTATTGCTCATTTGGGGAATAGCGATATACAACCAACTTGTAGCCCTCGCCAACCGCTATAAAAATGCTTTCGCACAAATCGAGGTGCAGCTTAAAAGGCGCTATGACTTAATCCCCAACTTGGTCGAGAGTGCCAAGGGTTATTTGAGCCATGAACGGGAAACCCTCGAAGCCGTTGTCGCCGCACGCAATGAAGCCGCTTCGGCACTCAAGGCTGTGGGTGATGGGGGTATCGATGCAGGATCGATTAAGCAACTCGCCGGGGCGGAAGGCGTTCTAGGGGCTGCTCTGGGAAAACTCAATGTTGTCATGGAGGCTTACCCAGATCTTAAAGCTAGCGAGAATATGCAGCAGCTATCTGAGGAGTTAACGTCTACGGAAAATCGGGTAGCCTTTGCCAGACAGGGATTTAATGACTCTGTAATGAGCTACAACACCTATCGGCAAAGTTTTCCCAACGTCATGATTGCTAATGGTTTTGGTCACCGTGACGATGCCGCACTGCTAGAGTTTGCTGACAGCACTGTTATTCAGGATGCACCCAAGGTCAGTTTTTCCTGAGTACCGCTAAACTATGGATTTCTTCCGTGAACAGGAAATTGCCAGGCGCAATACACGGCTCCTGACTGTGCTTTTCGTGGTGGCGGTGTGCGTACTGGTAGCGATAACCAATTTTTTTCTCGCATTCGCTCTGACCAACGCGCAGTCAATGGATAATGGACGAACCGTCGCATTTCAACTGAGCGATATAGATTTCAGTTTTTCTCTGCTAGTCAGTATCGCCTTAGTCGTGGTGATTGGCGCCGTTGTACTTTACAACTGGATTCGCTTTTCTCAGGGTGGACGTAGCGTGGCTGAAGCATTGGGAGCCCGCCCCGCGCTCCCAAATACCGAAGACCCGCACGAGCGAAGGGCACAAAACATCGTTCAGGAAATCGCCTTGGCTGCCAATATGCCCGTGCCTCCGCTATATATTCTTGGTGAAGAGCGCGGCATCAACGCTTTCGCGGCAGGTGTTTCACCCGGAGATGCGGTGGTGGCTATTACCCAAGGCGCTATGACTCAGCTCACCCGGGATGAACTGCAGGGCGTCATTGGACATGAATTCAGCCACATTCTTAACGGTGATATGCGTCTAAGCATTCGACTCATGGCCATGTTGCGGGGCATTACTTTCATTGGCGATGTGGGAGCCGGTCTGCTGCGGGGCGGTAACCGATATCAAATGCGCAGAGGTTCCGGCAAAAGTAAAAACAACGCGGCTGGCTTACTTGTGATTGGCTTAGGGTTTTATCTCATTGGACTGTTGGGTGGCCTTATGGCCGGCCTTATTAAATCGGCAATTTCCAAGCAAAAAGAGTATCTGGCAGACGCGTCCTCTGTTCAATTTACGCGAAACCCAAAGGGTATCAGTGACGCTTTGAAAGTCATTGGAGGTTACACACCCGGCACCCTGGTTCACACTGCCCGTGCCGAGGAGATGTCTCACCTGTTTTTTGGTCAGGTAAAGCATCGACTGTGGCTCATGTTTGCCACCCACCCCCCACTAGAAAAACGTATTCGTCGGGTTGATCCTCATTGGGACGGCGAGTTTATTGCGCGTACCACAGACCACCAAGTGCTTCACTCTGAACCGAGTACAGAGACTGGCATCAGCCAGGCACAGCGCAGTTTAGCAGCGGCACTGCCCATAGCACTTGGTGCCGAGGCTGTTGTTGGGGCACAAATCTCAGGGGAGGCGTCACTTACCCAACACACCTATGAATTGGCGGGTGACGTGATTGAAGACGCCCGAGAAGCCTTGGGCGCGATGAGCCTACTACTGGCATTACTCTGGCAGGAGCACAGTTCCCAAAAGCAGAGTGCGGCGATTCACCAAGCGGGCATTCAGGGACTCGAGGCTTTAGTCCTCCGGCGAGGTCGCGAACTTCAGGGCTTAAAGCCTGAGCTACGTCTGCCCTTGATCGAGCTCTGCCTTCCTGCATTGAAAACCCTATCTGCACCGCAATACCACAACTTCAAACGACTCTTGATTAGCTTTGTAAAAGCCGATGGGCAAGTGGAGCTTTTCGAGTGGTGCCTGTATCAGTTAGTGCGTCACTACCTTGATCCACATTTCATCAAACGAGCATCGCGTCCCCAACATAGCGAACTCAAGGCCGTAGCTGATTCCCTAGCCGTCGCTCTTGGCACCCTCGCGCTATTGGGTCACGGCGACACTAAGACCGCGTTTGAATCTGGAATAAAAGTGCTTAACCTACCCCTCGTTATGCCTGCCTCCAGTGCAATGGGGGTACAGCAATTTGGGAAGGCCATCGCACAGCTCGCGAACTGCTATCCGCTCCTAAAAATCACCATCCTCAAAGCGCTCGCTCAGGTCGCTGAACAAGACGGCCACCTCTCACCCCGGGAACTCACACTCATTAAAGCTATTGGCGCCGTCATGGACTGCCCCTTACCCAATCAGATACTGCAAACCGCCATGCTATCTCGGTGACTTGCCATCAAAACCGTGCAAATCATGGAAAATCGCTGGTAATTATCAATCAGCTGACTAATCTACAAAAGACGGCCGCCACGGAAGGTGCCCGCTCGATAATCAATGCGTAAAGTTTCGCGCATTTATAAAAACTGCATAACCGCAAGGATGCGAACTATGGAAAACAGAAGACACCCGCAACGAAGTCACGAACCCTCAGGACAGCCATGCTCTCGCAATCAACGCGTTATCCGGGTCAGCATACCGAAACCGGAAATGAATCAAGAACAGGTCCAACGCATTACCCAGAGGTCTACTGCCTCTTTTTCACATACGACACTGCGCGTCATCAACCTACTAATGACCGGCGATCTCAGCCGCCTGCGCTCTGACCATATAGCCGACGAATTGGGTATTAGCCCTACCACGCTGCGCCGCAGACTGCGTGTCGATAACATCAGCTATCAGGAACTTCTGGATCAGGTGCGCCAGTATCACTGTGAGTGCCAACTTGAGGATCGGTGGGTTCCGGGCAAGACGCTCGCGTGGAAGCTAGGTTACGCAGAGGTCAACAGCTTTTATCGCGCCTTCAAGCGCTGGACAGGCTCTAGCTACAGCGATATGAAGCTTCAGTTTATATAAAGCCAGAGTTCATAACTTACCGGTGTTGTCATAAGCCCAGTACCCGACCCACTCGTGGATCGCGCGGCTCGATCGAGAAAGCCGCGAGTAGGTCGGTATCCAGCCCGGTAGATAAGGGTCTGAGAACTGTGGAATTTGATGATCAGTTGCGGCTGCAGTCACCTGCAGCCCCTGCTTTTCAAACAGTGCCAGAGAACGACGCATGTGCGCGCCACTCGTCACCAAAAGGATATGCTGATATCCGGCATTTTTGAGCATTTCCCCCGCCATTACCGCGTTGTCATAGGTCGTACGACTTTGGGTTTCTAATAGCAGCTGCTTGCGAGGTATTTGGAGCGCCTGCAACTGCTGGGCCAGCAATTCGGCTTCAGGAGGCCTCGCTTCGGCACCACCCCCCGAAATAAGGATAATCGGAGCTTTACCCGAAAAATAAAGCTCCGCCGCAAACATGACGCGATCAGCCGCATCATTGAGATCGGTACCACGACCAAACCGTGCTGGGCCGTTACCCGCACCGCCCAATAAAACGATGGCATCAGCCGCGGGCAGCTCCTCGGGAGAAAATGCGGGATGACGCCCCTCGAGTGGCTGCATTAACGCTTCAGAACCAAACTCGGTCGACGGAAAGTAAATGACTAAAAAAGCCAGCAAGGTCATAAGCCAGCTTAAACCCCTTCGTCCTATCGCTCCTGAAAGAACCGCAACCAGCAAGAGCAGCATCCCCAGTGACAAAGGATACACCAGCAGTGACAGGAGTTTAGTAGCCAGTAACATCGCCTAGCTAAAAGGGCTTCGAAGCACGATGGTCTCCTCGCGATCGGGACCGGTGGAGATAATATCAATGGGTGCGCCAACGAGAACCTCAAGACGGGCAATGTAATCCCGTGCAGCCGCGGGCAATGCCGCAACGCTTTGTGCCCCCACCGTAGACGCTTCCCATCCGCTCAACGACTCGTAAACCGGCGTCAGCGCATCGTAATCAACAGCATCAATGGGGTTAGCCACGGCATTTCCCTGCTTATCTTGGTAAGCGACACACACCTTGATCTCGTCTAGACCATCGAGTACGTCGAGCTTGGTCAAGCACAAACCAGAAATCGAGTTAATGTTCACAGCCGTTCGCAAAGCAACGGCATCGAACCATCCACAGCGCCGTGGGCGTCCTGTTGTCGCGCCAAACTCATGTCCGCGTTCAGCCAGACGCTCACCCACGGCATCGAATAGCTCAGTAGGAAAAGGGCCAGAACCCACCCGGGTTGTGTAAGCCTTGGTAATGCCCAAAACGTAATCCAAGTACAAAGGACCGAAACCGGACCCAGTAGCCGTTCCCCCGGCGGTGGTGTTGGAACTGGTGACAAATGGGTAAGTACCGTGATCAATATCTAGCAGTGAGCCTTGAGCGCCTTCAAAGAGAATGCGTTCCTCCGATTTTCGATAGGCGTGCAACATTGAAGTCACATCGCCCATCATAGGCAGTAACTGTTCGCCCTCGGTCATGGCCTGATCAAACACTTCGTTTAGCTCGAGGGATTCGGCACCGTAATAGTGCACCAGAGCATGATTGTGATAATCGAGCACCTCGGTGAGCGTGTCTTTAAAGCGCGCAGGATTTCTTAGGTCACCCAAACGCAGCCCGCGTCGTGCGACTTTGTCTTCATAAGCCGGGCCTATACCACGACCCGTAGTGCCAATTTTATTAATCCCCCGCCGCTGCTCTCGGGCCTCATCGAGTGCGACATGATAGGACAGTATTAAAGGGCAGGCTGCGGAGATCACCAGGCGCTCTCTAACAGGCACACCCTTGTCTTCTAGCTCTCCCATTTCTTTGAGCAATGCCGCAGGAGAAAGCACCACACCGTTGCCAATTAGGCACTGCACGCCATCCCGCAAAATACCGGATGGAATCACATGCAAAACTGTCTTGACGCCCTTAATCACCAACGTGTGCCCAGCGTTGTGTCCGCCCTGAAAACGAACCACTGCTGAGGCCTGCTCTGTGAGCAAATCCACGATCTTGCCTTTGCCCTCATCCCCCCACTGCGTGCCGAGGACTACAACATTTTTACTCATTGGTTCTCTCCAGGGTTAAGGGGCTGAATCATCCAGCCGTCATCTCCCTTCACCAGCAATTCTTTACAGCGGGGATCATGGGTTCCGCCTAAGGCGGTTACCACTGACCGACCAGCGGCACGCAACTTGCGGACAGCCTCTAACAGCTCGGCGTCTTTCAAATCGGGGGCAGATACCAGTGCACCAGCACCCATAACCGCCCTAGCCGTGGCCATCAGAGCCTTTAAATCAAAAGCAAAGCCCGTAGCCGGACGACTGCGGCCAAAGACGGCACCCACGTTATCGTAGCGGCCACCCGTCGCTACCGCCGTTCCCACACCTTCTAAATAGGCAGCAAATACCAAACCCGTGTGATATTGAAACCCTCGCAGCTCAGCGAGATCAACGTAAACTGAGACCGAGGGATGCACAGCTTGTACCGATTGTATGACCTGCTCCACTTCATCTAATGCGACCAGCGCCTCAGGCACACTAGCAAGACAAATTCGCGCTTGTTGCAAAACCTCGGGACCGCCGTGAAGGTTCACTAGTGCCCGTAACGCAGACATAGCCTCTGCACTGCTGGTTGTCGCCGCCTCATCAAGGTCGGGTAAAGATTTACGTTGCAATGCATCGAAGATGGCATTGGCGGCATCTCCGTCTATGCCTGAGTGTCGAATTACCGCCTGATAAACACCTACATGGCCAACGTCCAGAGTAATCGGACCGCTTCGTTCTTCGTTGCTGGCACGGGCCATCAATGCCAGCATCAAATCAATCACTTCAAGGTCGGCACTGATATCTGCACAGCCATAGAGCTCTGCACCTAATTGTATCGGCGATCGCCCCGCTGAAGTTGATTGTGACGTGCTATGCAAGGTTGAGCCGGTGTAGCACAGCCTCGTGACACCAGCTTCCCCCAGCGCATGAGCGTCGATTCTTGCCACCTGAGGCGTCATATCGGCCCGAACGCCAAGCATCCTGCCACTGTTTCGGTCTGCAAATTTACAGGTGAGCACATCTAAGTCAGCACCCAAACCCACTAACAGGGAGTCAGTGAACTCGACCAAAGGAGGAATGACGTAGCGGTATCCCCAACGGGCGCATTCGTCTAGCAAAGCTCTACGCAAAGCTTCAACAGACGCTGCCCTTTCGGGCAGCAATTCATCAATACCGTCGGGTAGTAACCAACGCTCGTTGGACGCCATAACTCGACTTACTTGCCAGACTTGCTGCCGGCGTTCTGGCTTCTCAAATACTGATAAAACTGATTATCAGGATCGATTACCATGATGTCGCTGCCCGCATTAAAGGTCTCTTGATAGGCCTTGAGGCTGCGAACGAAGGCATAAAATTCAGGATCTTGATTGAAAGCTTCCGCGTAGATACGCGTCGCTTCTGCATCACCCAAACCCCGAACCATTTCAGCTTCTCTGAAGGCGTTAGCCTCGAGCACCGTAACTTCACGATCTGCCGAAGCACGAATTCCCTCAGCAAGCTCTTGGCCCTCTGAGCGCAATTCCCGGGCCTCTTTCTCCCGCTCAGCATTCATCCGTCGGTAAACCGAGTCTGAAACATCGGGCGGCAAATCGATCTTTTTGACGCGAACATCAATAACTTCCACGCCCAACTCGGTAGCGGCCACTTCAGAAAGCCTAAGTGTGATTGCTTCCATCACCTCGTCTCGCGAACCGGACACAACCTCTTGAACGGTGCGCACGGCCACTTCGTTACGGAGTCCGTCGTTGATGCGTTGGCCTAGCAACCCTGCCGCACGGGCCTCTTCGCCGTTAGTTGCCGTGTAATACTTAGCTGTATCCAGAACCCGAAATTTCGCATACGAATCTACAATCAGAGCCTTCTTTTCCTGGGTGAAGAATCGTTCTGCGGGTGAATCCACCGTCAAAATGCGGCCGTCAAACAAGCGCACGTTGTTTACAAACGGCACTTTGACGTGGATACCCGGTTGCAAATTAGGATTGACGACTTCACCGAACTTCAGCAACACGCCGCGCTGAGTCTCTTTCACGACATAAAGTGAATTGGACGCCACTATGACGACCAGGGCGAAGAGGATACCTCCCCAAAGCTGTTTAACAGTCATTAGCGGGTACTCCTTCGGGTATCGTTCACGTTAATATCGTTTCGAAACTCCTGTTTAAGGCGCTCTGTGATGTCACGGAGATCGCGTTCGCTCAGCCCACTTCGAGAGCTACCCGACGCCGAACTTCCCCCGGAAGGTCGGGCCAACTTGTCTAGAGGCAGGTACATCATATTATTGCCGCCTTCAACATCGACCAAGACCTTATTGGTGTTGGACATGACAGTTTGCATCGCATCCAAATAAAGCCGATCTCGAGTCACTTTAGGTGACTTCTCATACTCAGCCAGCAGCTGGGTAAACCGTGAGGCCTCACCCTCTGCCTGGGCCATAACCTGCTGCTGATAGGCGCTCGCTTCTTCAAACACGCGCTGAGCGCGGCCGCGGGCCTCGGGAACGATCCCATTCGCGTACGACTGCGCCTCGTTTTTCACGCGCTCCTCGTCCTCCCGGGCCTTGATCACATCGTCAAAGGCACCCTGGACTTGCGCCGGCGGTTTGCCCTCGTCGATATTAATCTTGCTCACTCGGATCCCGGTTCCGTAGGTATCTAAATAAGTTTGCAAACGATCACGAACATCAACTGCAATAGCGGCACGACCCTCAGTTAAGACCAAGTCCATCGTGCTGTCGCCCACAACATGGCGAAGCGCGCTCTGCGCTGCGTGCTGCAGGGAAATTTCAGGGTCTCGCACTTCCAGTACAAACTTTTCAGGGTTGTCGATGATGTATTGCAAAGACATGGTGACCTCAACAATATTTTCATCTTGAGTGAGCATCACCTCCCTAACTTGAGCTGCACGGATTTTAGTCGTATTGACCGTAATCACTTCGTCAATCAAAGGCGGATTCCACTGCAAACCCGGCTGCATGGTTCCGGCGTACTTTCCAAAGCGCAGCACAATGGCTCGCTCTTGTTCGTCTAACTGGTAGAAGCCGAGAAGCCCCCAAACAGTAAGAGCACCCGCCGCAATAACACCCAGCAAGGCGCCAGACATACGGCCTCCGGACCCTCCGGAACTGCCAGCACCACCACCGCCGCGACCGCCAAATAAAGAAGATAATCGCTGCTGCAACTTTTTCAGGGCTTCATCAAGATCAGGGGGTCCCTGATCATTGCCGCCCCACGGATCGCGAGGTCGGTTGTTGCCGCCCCCGGGCTCATTCCATGACATGATGTATTCCTTGGTTGTTAACCACTGTAGTCTAGCAAAATTGACGTTAGGTACCTAACGAGATGGGGACTCAATGCTGATGTTGCAAGCGATTCCAAGTTTTTTGTGGTAACCGCACCCCCAAAAGAGTGTTACCAGAGGTCGTAAAGGACTCATCCACTACCGCACCGAGATCAAAAAGCGCGGCCCGAAGCTTGCCCTGACCGGGAGTCAGCTCGACTTCGCCTTCAAATACTTCATCCTGTAACCGCTCCCTCAGCGCTTCCTCAAGGAGCGGCAATCCCTCACCTGTCCGGGCCGAAAGGTAGACTGCGGTAGGCAGCCCCTCCTCATCTCGAACAATTCGCGGCTGTTGCTCAAGCAAATCTAGCTTATTGAAAACACACAGCATAGGGACATCGCCTGCTCCTATCTCAGAGAGCACTAAGTCAACCTCTGACATCCAGTACTCGCGCTGATCGGCGGCGACATCGATCACATGTATCAATAAATCGGCGTTTAAGGTTTCTTCCAATGTCGCTTTAAACGCATCGATCAATGTATGGGGCAAATCAGAAATAAACCCAACCGTATCGGCGAGGACAACATCGCCCAGATGCGGAATTTCTACCCGGCGCAACGTCGGGTCCAAAGTGGCAAACAATTGGTCTGCCGCATAAACTTCGGCGCTAGCGTAACGATTAAATAATGTCGATTTTCCCGCATTGGTATAGCCTACGATAGAGACCAACGGCAGTTCCGCTCGCTTTCTGGCCCTACGGCTTTGCGCGCGCTGGGCTTTAACCTTATCGAGGCGGGATTCGATGGCACTAATTCGGACACGCAATAAACGTCGATCTGTCTCAAGCTGAGTTTCTCCAGGGCCTCTCAGACCAATTCCGCCCTTCTGCCGCTCAAGGTGGGTCCAACCTCGAACCAGTCGAGTACTCATATGCTGCAATTGAGCGAGCTCGACCTGCAACTTGCCCTCGTGGGTTCGCGCACGCTGGGCAAAAATATCAAGAATTAGCCCCGTGCGGGCAATGACCCGACATTGGAGGGCTGCCTCAAGATTGCGCTCTTGGGAGGGGGATAACGGATGGTTGAACACCACCAGATCGGCATTTTCGGCCTCTTTGATGAGGCGAATCTCTTCAAGCTTGCCCGTACCCACAAAAAACTTTGCCGTGGGAGAGCGCCGATGCCCCGTCACCAATGCGACAGGCTTGCCCCCCGCAGAAACAACCAGCTCCTCGAACTCCTGGGCGTCTAAGGCCTGTGCGCCGTCATCGATAGCAAGCTGCACTAGGACGACGTTTTCACCGCCAGCATGGCGGTCAAAAAGCTGCGCGTCTGAGGATTTAGCCGTTATCGGCGTCGTCCTCCTCGGGACCGTCCAGTGGGATGCGCACGTTTCGCGCAGGCACCACTGTGGAGATGGCATGCTTGTACACCATCTGAGACACCGTATTTTTCAGTAACACCACGAATTGATCGAACGACTCTACTTGACCCTGCAACTTAATACCGTTGACTAGGTATATCGAAACAGGGACCCGCTCCTTTCGCAAAGCATTGAGGTAAGGGTCTTGTAGCGTATGCCCTTTTGACATGATCACTCCTAGTTGAATATTGCATGCGTCATAAAAAGTACGACGCTAAAAAAGCCCGGTTCTGGGCGCGCGGTAGTATAGCGCTTAGGCCTGTCAAAACGCGAGTTAGTTCCGCATATCTTCTTAAAGTGCACCGCTATATGTTGCGTTAATAGCCACCTGCAAGGCCGCCATCATGCTTTTATTGTCAGCCAGAGGGGTGAAGTCACCCACTTCGAGGCGAGAGTTCACAGCAAACTGGCGCCAAATAGGCGCCGAAACATGGGTCACGTCCAAAAGCTCGCCGCGTTCACCCGTTAATAACCACGCATCGGCCGACCATCGGCGCAACCAAGTCAGCTGACGCTTAGCGAGCTGTCTGGTCGCAAAAAGTACGGCCTGAGACGCCTCGGTTTGCGAGGATTCACCTTCGAGAAATGCCCACAGCTGGCGATAGCCCACCGCTCTAATAGCCGGCAGCTCAGGACTAAGATCACCCCGTTGCCACAGTTGCCTCACCTCATCCAGCAAACCCTCCCTGAGCATTTTTTCGAGTCGACTAGCAATGCGAGCATGCAGCACGCTGCGTTCCTTTGGACAAACGACGAGTGAAATCGGTGTTTCACCGATGCCACCGTCACCATGACCACTTTGCCAGTGGCTCAAGGGTTTGCCGGTCATTTGCCAAACTTCTAACCCCCGGGCAATTCGCTGACTGTGATTTGGATGCAGCCGCGCCGCCAGAACGGGATCAACACGTTGCAGCTGCTCGTGCAGTGCAGGCCAGCCTTTGCGGGCCGCCTCGGCTTCTATTTTTTGCCGTACCCCCGGGTCACTGGCGGGCATGTCATCAAGCCCCTCAAGCAGTGCCCGGAAGTACAGCATAGTCCCACCAACCAGAATGGGGAGTCGTCCTCTGGCTCTGATGTCGGCAATGGCCGCCTTAGCATCACGAGCAAATTGCATCGCGCTGTAGGGCTCACTGGGATCTCTGATATCGATTAAGTGATGGGGGAACTCAGGTTTTGCCGCGCCAATATTGAGGTCTCGATAAACCAATGCCGAGTCCACAGAGATCAGTTCCCCGTTGAACGCTTGTGCCAGCGCTATAGCCAGGTCGGTTTTACCCGCCGCGGTAGGGCCCATGACACACAGTAAAGGCGAGGCCGCCAATTAACGTCCCCTTAAAAACAGCTTATCCAAATCCTGCATACCCAACTGCACCCATGTGGGTCTGCCATGATTGCACTGGCCTGAGCGCTCAGTCATTTCCATATCACGGAGCAGGCCGTTCATTTCAGGAACCGTTAATCTGCGGTTAGCTCGCACTGACCCATGACAGGCCATAGTAGACAACAGCTCGTCTTCATGGGCGGCAATGCGGTCTGAAGTTCCAAATGCCATCATATCGGCGAGAACATCTCGCACCAGCGCTTCAATGCCGCCGCCCACTAAAGCGATCGGCACTTCGCGAATGACCAACTGCTCGTCACCTGTCGCATCGAGCACCAGGCCCAGGACCCGCAAAGCTTCTGACATTTCCACGGCAGCAGCCACCTCCCGGGACGATAAGGTGATGGTTTGAGGCACCAATAAAGGCTGAGTCCTAATGCCACTGTCATCGCGCATGCGCTTCAGACGCTCGTAGGTAATACGCTCGTGTGCGGCATGCATATCCACTAAGAC